>DNWZ01000326.1 GCA_003506095.1 Planctomycetaceae bacterium
ATTCGCATCGCGGCGATCAAGTCGAGCGATTCAGTTTGAGCATGATGATCCCTTGCAGGACTAGCCTTGGATTTCGAAGTCACATCCCATTGGCTGTCGACTTCTGCCGGTTTCACTCCGCCGGGCGCGGCCAAGCCGATCGCTCGGTAAACCAGTTCGGTTTGGTGACGATCGATCGTCGACAAAACCCGTGCAATGTCGCCTCGATCGCGGGCCGATGCCAGCGGAGCGATCAGCAAAACGATTCCTAAGTTGACATTCGCAGCGGTCGCTTTGCGAGTCGCTTCGATCGACCTTAAAACCCGCTGGCCGATTCCGTCGATCGACCCGCCGATTTTATCAGCACCGGCAAGAATGGGAGCAATGCTTTTTGCCGCGCGACAAAAATCCTCGTAACAACAATCTGCGAACGCAGCACCGGGGTGCACGTTGCCGACTTTGGGCGCCGTCGCTTCCCAATAGCATGCGAGCTCGATTGCGACGGCGTTTCTTATCGGATCATGCAGCGCATCGGGAGCCCCAGGCAAACATTTCGCTTGGTGACAAACCGCTTCGCGAAGCGTCTGAAGTGCCGTCAATTGAACAGCGTCGTCAGTTGATTTCTCTTCACTACCCACCATTTCAATGCTGTACATCTTTGCCCTGCAGGCCGCTTAAAAAACCTTCGATCGCATCGAGAGTGGCTCGCGGATCATCCTCGATCACATAATGTCCCGCATCCGATAAACGAACCGCAGTCGCATCAGGCCAATGTAGCAAAAANNCAAAAATCGTTCCATGCATTCGGGGCGGAAACACCAATCACGCATTCCCCATACCAATAGCTTGGGCAGATGCGCAAGCTTTGACAGATCTTGTTCCAGTTGCCTCAGCACGCGATCGGTCCGGTGCCAGGTGGTCAGCGGAATGTCGCGGACAAACGAGTCGATCCCAACACGATTAGCCCAATTGTCGTAGGGATAGAGCAACCCCGTGGCCACCGTTTCGTCCATCTTTGTTTTCGACATCGCCATCGGGACAGCCGCGCGAGCGAACAGATTCAGCCCTCTAACGCCCAGTGTTCCCAACCAAGGAATTCGGCAGGCGGCGATTCGCCACGGGACGTAAGGAGGCGGAAATGCGGCGGTGTTCAGCAGCATCAGTCCGACCATCGATTCGACTCGAGCCACCGATGCCGCCAGCCCGATCGCGCCGCCCCAGTCGTGGGCTAACAGGATAATGTTGCGAAGTTTTAAATGGTCGATCAAACGCACCAGGTTGTCGCGATGTGCCGCCAAAGAATACGCAAACTCGCTGCGTGATGGCTTGTCGCTTAAGCCGCAACCGAGATGGTCGACTGCAACAACGCGGTAGCGATCGCCGAAAGAATTGAAGATTGACCGCCAATAGAAACTCCAAGTCGGGTTTCCATGCACGCAAAGAATCACCGGCGTGTCGTCGCCAGCGGCTTGGTCGGGCCAATTGTCTAGATAGTGATAACGCCAGTCGCCGATCGACAGATCGTGCTCGCAATTCGGATAAAGCGAGCGCCATGGGGCGGCGGTGGCGGAAGGGATGGGGTTACTCATAACCACAATCGTCTTACAAACCCGATTCGTCGGGAACCGGGCTTCCGCCACCAATTTTTCGGCCAGGATCAGCTTTCCAGCTCGGCAAACGAGAAATCACCCGCCATTGCACGCAGCTTTTCCATCGCCCGACGTTCCAACTGGCGGACGCGTTCCTTGGAAACACCCAATCGGTTTGCCAGGGCCTGCAACGTGTGCACGCGGCGATGCGAACCGAGCGAGAACCGAGCACGGATGATAAACTTTTCGCGGCGATCCAAGTCACCGAGCATCACGGCTAGCCGAGCTCGCAATTCATGCCAACGCTTTTCACTGATCGCCGATTGTCGGCACTCGTCGCTGACGTCCAGTCCGAGATCGTCGACACCGCCGACGATCTTGACGCGTTCCTGCTGGACCTGCACCACTTGGCGATAAGCGTTTCGACGCACGACCTGAGTCGCATAGGTGCTGAAGCGAAAGCCCCGACCGAAATCGAACTTTTCAACCGCTCGCATCAACGCCACGATACCGTCGCTGAGCAGATCGTCGAAATGATTGTTCGAATTGACGAACTTTTTGACGATCGAAAACACCAACCGCATGTTCGCTTCGACGATTCGATCGCGGTGCCAATCGGCCATCAAAATAAGCCGATCGAGCAATTCAATGCTTTTCAGAGTCGGCTTTTGCGGGTTCAGTTGAGCCCGCACCTTTAAGGCTTGGTGTCGCAAAAAGTTCATTCGCTGGAACAGCATCGACTCTTGTTCGGGCGTCAGCAACTTCGCTTCGCACAAACGGCCCAAATGAGCTGGCAAGTCAACGCCGGCTCGCTTGATCGCGGCCAAGCCAAGTTCGTTATTCGCCGGAGCCAAGCCTAGTGGAGCTGCGAAAACGTCCTTGCCCGCCGAGTTGGAGTCGAAATCGGGGTGCGTGATCAGCCCGATTTCGGTTTTCGACAAACGTTTGGTGATCTTGCTCAGCGTTTCAGCGGATCCATCGCCCAAATCGACTCGATTTGCTTCCCAATGATTCGTCGCGCCCACCAATTCTGGTGACTTCAACCACGCCGGCAACCGTGTCGAAGGCCGTTTCTTCGCTTCAGAAATCGCCCGTTTCGCCGATTTCGAAACCTCTTTCACAACGCGGATAACTTCAATGGAACCATTTGAACCACATGAACCGACCGCCGCATCTAATTGCTCGACTTGCATCGCCAGGTCTCCTACGAGTAGCTATCCGCAAGGCGGTTGGACCCCAGACGACGCCGCTCTCGCTAGCAAAGATCGTCTCGGAAGATGTCTCGAACCACCAGACTCTAAACATTCAAAACGTTCAGGTCGTTCAGTTATACGGCTGGGTCTGAACGAATTCAACAGGCTGTGACCGATTTTGACCGATTTTGGCAGAAATCGTTAAAAGTCCTGGAAATAGTTTGATAAATAGACAGAAAGTGCTCAAATACGACTGGCCAACGCGGCAGCTTGCGGTAAACTACACCTGTCTTAAACGTTCAAAACGTTCTTTCTGTGAAGGGTTTTCCGTTGGCACATTATTCGCCAAAACAGGTAGCTGATCGACTTGGGGTCAGTGAATCATCGGTAAAGCGTTGGCTTGACCAAGGAGCTGTGCCGATATTGCGAACCGCTGGCGGGCATCGTCGCGTGTCGCAGGAATCTGTCGAGCAATTGCTGGAGCAGTTGAAGGCCACTTCGGGTTTTCCGCGGCTGAGTGAAATGGCAGAAGAAACGGGGCCCGAACTGAGCGGGTCGACGGTCGATATTGCGGCCGACTGGCGTAGCAACGCAGTTGAGGAGATTGCGGAGTTTTTTCGAATATCGCTGTTGGACGGGGACGAAAGGAAGTGTCGGCATTTGGTCGATGCGTTAATCGACCGGGGGCATTCACCTTCAACGGCAGCTGATTTACTGATCACGCCCGCGATGCATGGTTTTGGCCACATGTGGGAGCGTGGCGAGTTGTCCATCTATCAGGAGCGTCGTGCGTGTGGGATTGCGGTCGAGTTATTGGCATCGCTGAAACAACAGTTGCCAGTGCACTCCGGTGGTGGGGTCGCGATTGGCGGTGCACCGGAGGGTGACCAGTATCAATTACCCACGGCGATGGTGGAGTTGGCGTTGAGCGAAGTTGGCTGGAACGCCAAATCGCTCGGGTGCAACCTGCCGATGCCTGAGTTTGCCGCGGCGGTGCAAGAATATCGTCCACGATTGCTTTGGATCAGCATTTCGTGGTTGGTCGATGAGCACAAATTTGTTCGCGACTTTAACGCGATGGTTGATTTGTTGCCCAAGCAAACGGCGGTATTGATCGGCGGTCGCGCGGCAACCGATTCGTTGCGGCCGCGGTTACGGTACACCGGCCACTGCGACAGCATTCGGCACTTGGTCGATTTGGCTCGTCGATTTGAGAGCTAGGCAGGTTGTTGGAAGGGGATAGGTTCCAATTTACCTGTCGACCTGATTAAGACTTGGCTTGTGTGGGCAGCGTGGTGAGCGATCAGTTTTGCAAACGCCCATCAATGTCGACTTGCCAAACGGCCCTGCGGCGGACATCAAGGGCAGTCAGCAAACCGCCGCCATAACAATTGGTGTCGATGCAGATCAGATGGCCAAGATCGATGCAGAGCGCATCGAGATTGGCGGTGTGCCCCACGACCGCGGTCTTGCCGGAAAAATGCGGACCCGGAACTCCGTCGCGCAGCGATCGCCACCGCAATTCGGTAGCGGTTTGTTCGTCAAAAGGCAGCAACGGATCGTACGAGGCATGGGTAAAGAAGTAGCCGTCTTGCTCGTAATAGTCGACCATCGATTCAAAGAATTCGCGGTGGTCGGGTGGGATAAAATCGCGATCGCCGTTGAACCCATAGCTGTCCAGAGTGCTCAGCCCGCCGTGCTTCAGCCAGACATTGTGGTCCAGCACACCGCTCAGAACGCCCAGCATCATTTCTTCGTGGTTGCCCATAATGGCGACCACGCGAGTGCGGCGTGCCAGTTGGACCAGCAGTTCAATGACCGCTTTCGAATCAGGCCCACGATCGACATAGTCGCCCAAGAGTACCAGCGTATCGTCTGCGTCGGGCGAGATGGCAGCGATCAGTCCGCGCAGCGCACGACTGCAGCCGTGGATGTCGCCAATCGCAATCAATCGCTCGCTCAATGTCGGGCTCGTCGTTTAAGAAAGCTAAGGAAGGGAAGGAAAAAAAGGGGGGCAAAAAGCGCCAACCGCAACCCCGCCAGCTTGCCAATCGATAAAAATCGAAGCCAAAGCAAACCAAAACCCAGAGTTTGTGGGTTCTTTGTCGCCCAACGCACGTTGAAAGTTAGCTTGCAATCAGCGAAACTGTCTAGACGGTGCCCCAAAAGGTGCTCTATTGCTTGCTAAACAACTTTTTTGCTTCTTTTCTCGTATCAATACCAGAGTCAGACGGTTGATGCCAAGCAGTTGAATTGACTGTCGAAAAAGTGAAAAAAACGATTGGCCGAAGCGGTCTGACCCACTTTTGTCGATTTGTTCGTGGTTAAAATGAGTTGAGAAATCAAAGCGGTGACCAAGCTCAGTCGGTAGACGGGAAACTTTTCCGTTGAGCCTGGCGGGGTCTGGGAAGGTCGATTGATTTGAACGATGTCGGGTTAACACCGGGGAACGAAGTATGTCTTTGGATACAATGACTAGCACAGGCGACGGCCCTCTGGACCCTGAAATGGGACCAGCTTCGGCGAGTTTAGCGTCTGGTTTAACCAGCGGATCATTCGCTGGCCCCACGGTGTTTTCAGATTCGGCGACCGCAACTGCGACAAAGCCCGCTTCACCCACTGATGCTGCTCCTGCTGCGAATCTGGAAGCTTGGGACGAAGAAGAGCTAGAGGATGACGCGGGTTGGTTCAGTGATCAGTCTGCTGCGCTGATTGGAAGCATGATCGTTCACTTGGCCGTGTTGTTGTTCCTCGGGCTAACTCCGTTGATTCAATCCCACGATCCCGAAGCGATCGTGATTGTGTCTTCGCCACCGGCGGAACAAGAAGAATTGAAGGTGATCGACGTGGTCACCTACAGCGACGCGCCGCAAGATGAAGTCGGTGCGGACAGCACAGCGCAGATGGAAATGGCTGAAGCGTCGGCGCAAATCTTCGCAGAGATTCCACAGATCCCCAGCCCGGTCGAAATCCAACCCGACCTCAAGGGCGACATCTTTGTTAACAATTTGTTCAGCCAGGCAATGGCACCGATGGAAAGGCTTGACACCCAGCGTGGTAAGTCAGGCGAAGGCGTCCAAGGGGCGGCCGGTGCTATCGATCGCCTCACTTTCGAAATTTTGCAGTCTTTGGAAGAACGTCCGACTTTGGTCGTTTGGCTGTTCGACCAAAGCGGATCCTTGATTCATCAAAAGACCGATATCCGCAATCGATTCGACAAGATTTATGAAGAGCTAGGCGTCGTCGCCAAGGCTCGTGAGAAGAAAATGTCTGCCGAAGAGCGTCGAGCTGCGCCGCTGCTGACCTCGATCATCGGATTTGGCAAAGAGGTAAAGCTTTTCACCGAAGATCCGATCGATGATTTGGATGAAATTAAGTCGGTGCTCGATTCGCTTCCGATCGATACCAGCGGCGTCGAGCGACCGTTTACCGCAGTCGAGTTGGCTGCGGACCGTTACAAAGCGATGCGTCGCAGCGTCGGGGTCGGTCCCACACGAAACGTCTTGCTGGTGGTCGTCACCGACGAACGCGGCGATGACATCGATCGGTTAGAGCCTGCGGTCGCAGCCTGCCGACGCTACGGGATGCCGGTTTACGTGATCGGTTCGCCCGCACCATTCGGCCGAGAGCACACGCTGATCAAGTATGTTGATCCCGATCCGAAGTTTGACCAGACGCCTCAGTGGGCACAGGTTGATCAAGGCCCTGAATCGCTGATGCCTGAACAGGTTCAAGTCGGGTTCAGTGGCAACTTTCAAGACGAACCGGTTATCGATTCTGGTTTCGGCCCCTATGGATTGACACGTCTGGCTTTTGAAACCGGCGGGATTTTCTTCACAGTTCACCCCAACCGTAATGTGAACCGAGAGATCAAACGGAGCGAAATCGAAGCGTTCTCTGCCGACATCAGTCGGTTTTTCGACCCGACCGTGATGGCTCGCTATCGACCGGATTACTTGTCGCCTCAAGATTATGAAAAGCGACTCAAGTCCAGCCCGCTGCGAACTTCGCTCGTTTCCGCGGCGATGCTGACCGCGCCAGTGATGGAAGCGCCCAAGATGCGTTTTGTTAAGCGATCCGAAGCCGAATTGGCGGGGGAATTGACGCGAGCGCAGCAGGACGCTGCGAAATTGGAGCCTGCTTTGGCTCGATTGGCCGCAATTCTGGAGCCTGGAATGAAGGCTCGTGATGAAGAGTCGACACTACGCTGGCGTGCCGGTTTTGACTTGGCGCTTGGCCGCGTTTTGGCTCAGAAAGTACGCACGGAAACCTACAACGCGATGCTGGCAAAGGCGAAACGCGGATTGTTGTTTGAAGACGCCAAGAATAATACCTGGGTGCTCGCTCCGGATAATGAAATCAGTGTCGGCAGCAAGTGGGAACGCGAAGCGGAGTTGGCAAAGGAATTGTTAAAAGCCGTCGTCAAGGAGCACGAGGGGACGCCTTGGGCGCACTTAGCAAGCAAGGAACTGGAAGTACCGTTGGGCTGGAAATGGAAAGAAGAGTTTACGGATCTGGCCCCACGGCGTCCCGCCGGACCTGGCAACAATAACAACAATAATCCGCCTCCGAGCGACGATCAAAAGCGAATGTTGGCCAAACCGCCAAGCCGTCCAGTTCCCAAGCTTTAAACCTTGTCGCAATGTGGCAACGTCTAGCGCATTTAGCGCTGGATGTGTTTCGCGTAGATGACGGTAAGTGCTGACTAAGATGCTGAATGGTTTTCCGAGACTGTACAAATCTCGCAGGCCTGGTTTAGCTTCGAGCGATCGGGACCGTCTTTTTCTGAGTTGCTTCTTTCGCAACTGGCACCGTTCAGGCTGATTCAAGCGTCTAACAGCCTGCAACGTCTAAAAAAATGTCGGTCATCCCAACGGCGGGACTGTGCAAGCGGCAAAAATCGTCATAATTAAACACGGCCGCTTTGACGAAATGCACGGTTATGTTGGAGCACGAAGTATTACGTGTCGTTTGTTAACGCATTGTGTTGTTGCGTCTCGCGGTTTTACGGTAAGCGGTTTTACGGCACACGGAGTGTGCCTGCAACTTTTTTGTCCTGACATGATGACATTCGCCTACCCAAAATGGATCGGTTTGACCATGAGATTCGCTAGTATCTGGCTGGTGGTCCTGACGTTTCACTCGCCCGCGTTAGCGGATGGCCCTGGCAAAAGCGATTCGCCTGAGGCGGTCGCCGCTGATGCGATTGCTGCGGCGCCGGAGGAAGCGAAACTGATCTCCGGAACCAAGCAGGTGACGTTTGGCGGATTGCGTGCCGGCGAAGGGTACTTCAGTGGCGATGGCCAGCGGATGGTGTTTCAAAGCGAACGCGATCCGGCTAATCCGTTCTATCAAATCTTTGTGATGGATTTCGAGAACGGTGACATCCAACAGGTCTCGCCCGGCAGCGGTAAAACAACTTGTGCTTGGATTCATCCCGACGGCGCCAAGGTGTTGTTCGCCAGCACGCATCACGATCCCGAATCGTCGCGTCTGCAACAGGAAGAATTGGACCTTCGAGCCAGCGGCCAACAGCGACGTTACGCATGGGACTACGACCCCGAGTTCGAACTTTACGAACACGACCTCGCGACGGGCAAAAACCGGCGGCTAACCGAAACTCGCGGCTACGATGCCGAAGCCTCCTACAGTCCCGATGGCAAGTCCGTGCTGTTTGCATCCAACCGGCAGGCCTATGAACGTCAGCTTTCCGAGCGAGAGAAGACCCTGTTTGAGCTTGATCCGGCGTCGATGATCGACATCTACAAACTGGACCTTGCCAGTGGCGAAGTGATTCGTCTGACAGACACGCTCGGTTACGACGGTGGACCGTTTTTCTCGCCCGATGGCAAGCGATTCTGCTGGCGACGATTCAGCGAAGACGGTGCGACGGCAGAGATCTATACAATGTCCGTTGATGGTGGCGAAGCGACTCGGTTGACGAGCCTCAACGCGATGAGTTGGGCGCCGTTTTATCATCCCAGCGGCGAGTATTTGGTCTTCACGACAAACTTGCACGGCTTTGCCAACTTCGAACTGTATTTGGTGCGTGCGGATGGAAAGGGTAAGCCGGTGCGGGCCAGCTTTACCGAAGGTTTTGACGGTTTGCCAGTCTTTTTGCCAGACGGAAACCAGATCGCATGGACATCGACTCGGGCCAGCGGCGGCCGATCGCAGATTTTCATGGGGCAGTGGAATCACGCTGCGGCGCGGACACTGTTAGGGCTGGGCACTGAGGCCGACGCGGACGATCCGGATCGTTTGGCGGCGATCGCGACTGCTGAATTGGCTAGCCCCGAATTCTCGCCGGCCGACATCGGACGGCACGTCGATTATTTGACACGCCCTGAATTGGGCGGCCGCTTGACCGGGACCGAAGGCGAACGCCGTGCGACGCAGTACGTTGCCGCGTATCTGGAAAGCCTCGGTTTCGAGCCTGCAGGGACCGACGGATCGTGGTTTCAAACGTTTGAGTTTCCTGCAGGATCGGAGCTGACCGCAAAAAATAGTTTGACGATCGCTGGCGAAGAGCTGACGCTTGGCAAAGCTTGGCAACCGCTGTCGTTTTCTGGCGATGGCGATTTCGAGTCGGCTCCCGTTGTCTTTGCCGGCTACGGCATGGTGGCTCCGGCCAGCGGCGATTTCGTTGAATA
This sequence comes from Planctomycetaceae bacterium, assembly GCA_003506095.1. GTDB lineage: Bacteria > Planctomycetota > Planctomycetia > Pirellulales > Pirellulaceae > UBA6163. The sequence goes on from DNWZ01000326.1 coordinate 9,415, forward strand.
TGACAGCTATGTCCATTTGGACGTCAAAGACAAATGGGTGATGGTGTTGCGCGACATGCCGCAGGACATCAAACCAGAAATGCGCCAGCATTTGGCGCGATACAGTGCTCCGCGACGCAAGGCGACGGTCGCTCGCGATTTGGGTGCTCGAGGAATCATCTTCGTAACCGGACCGACCAGCGGAGTGAAGAATGAGCTGATTCGATTTGACCGTGACGCATCTGCGGCCGGCGTCAGCATGGCGGTGGTGTCGATCGATAATGTGACAGCGGCAAAGATGATGGCAAAGGCGGAAAAGGATTTGGCGAAGGAGCAGAAGTCGCTTGACGGTGGCGAAATGGCGATGGGTTATGAATTGCCAGGGGTGACCGTTTCGGCAACCGTAGGGATCGATCGCAAGACGGGTACCGGACGCAATGTGATGGGACGTTTGAGAACTGGGCCAGCGGAAAAGGTTGACCCACCGGCCGAAGGCAAACCAATGCCTTCAGATAGGCCGATGGTAATGGTCGGAGCCCATATCGACCATTTAGGCGTTGGTGGTGGAACGAATTCGTTGGCGACTGAAGAGGAGCGGGACCAAGTTCACGTCGGTGCGGATGACAATGCCAGCGGTGTGGCGGCGATGTTAGAAATTGCACAATTTTTGGCTGTTCAGCAGAAACGCGGAAAGTTAAACGCAAAGCGTGACTTGTTGATTGTCGGTTGGAGCGGCGAGGAGTTGGGGTTGTTCGGGTCGCAAGCGTTCGTGAAGTCGTTCTTTGAGCTTTATCCGCGAGCTCCAAGAGTTCCCAATCCGTTTGGTGATGTGGTGAACGATCCGCAAGCGAAACTGATCATGGCGGCGCACGGGATGAGCGAAGATGACGAACCGCTGTCTGCCGCGATCTCGGCTTATCTGAATCTCGATATGGTTGGTCGTTTGCGAGAAAAGTTGGTGATTCAAGGCGTTGGATCGTCGCCAACCTGGGCTGATGAAGTGCAACGTCGCAATGTGCCTGTCGGGTTGGAGCTTGAGCTCGACAAAACGGCATCGCGTTTACCGACCGACGCGGCATCGTTTGTCCCGCGTGAAGTGCCGATTTTGGCAGCGTTCACGGGTGCTCACGAAGACTATCATACGCCTCGTGATACGCCGGAAAAGTTGAACTATGAAGGCGCTGCCAAGATCGCTCACCTATTTGCGTTGATCACACGCGGCGTGTTGACCGCCGACCAACCGCCGGTTTTCGAACTGGAAGAAGGGGCACAGCCGAGTGAAGTTCCGCGAGCGAACTTGACAGCTTACTTGGGAACGATTCCTGACTACGTCGCAGGTGAGATCAAGGGGATGCGTTTGTCAGGAGTCGGCGGCAACGGCCCAGCTGCGAAGGCAGGAGTGAAGGGCGGCGACGTGATCGTCGAGTTAGCGGGTCGCAAGATTGAGAACGTGTATGATTATACATTTGCGATCGAGGCGTTAAAGATTGGCGATCCGGTGAAGGTCGTGTTGATACGCGATGGTAAAAACATCGAATTAGAGATCACGCCAACAGCGCGCGAATAAATCAGCAGGCACACTCCGTGTGCCGTAACATCATATCAAGATCAAATTAAGTTTGCTGACGGCACTCGGAGGGTGCCTGCTTCTTTATACCCACTCTTGAATCGTTGGCTTGATCACGATTTCAGGCACGTGGGCACGGGGTGGCAAGTGGCAAATCGCAGTGATCATCAACGCAATATCTTCAGGCTGCAGAATCGCATCTTTGTGTTCTTGGCTGACCGGAGTTGGCCGTTTGTCGAGAATCGGCGTGTTGACTTCGCCAGGATAAACGTTCGTGATCCGCACCCCTTCCATTCGCACTTCGTTCGAAACGGCGGTTCCCAACGCAGTCATCGCGAACTTGGACGCACAATAAACTACGCCGCCTAGCTGGATCGCTCGCTTGCCCGAGATCGACGAAATATTGATCACCAAACCGTCGCGACGCGCACGCATCGCTGGCACGACTTCCAGCATGCATCGATAGGCACCTGTTGCGTTGACTCGCATCACATGGTCCCAGTCCTTCGGTTCCATCGCGGCCATGGTTCGGTTCACGATGTTGATTCCGGCGCTGTTCACCAAAATGTCCGCATCGCCCTCTTGGGCACGTGCGGCCGCAAAAAAAGCCTTGATCGAATCATCGTCGGCGACGTCCAGCGTATGAAACTTGATCGGATGAGCGGAGTCGACCGACTCGGAAAGTTGGCGCAGCGGCTCTTCGCGACGCCCGCCGACCATCACGCGGCAACCCGCTAGCGCCAGTCCGCGGGCAATTCCGGCTCCGATTCCTGTTCCGCCGCCAGTGATCACGACAAATTTGTTCGTCAAATCGCTCATGGAGATTTCTGCTGAGGGGTATGAGTGCGAGTAAGAAGTGATTGGGAGCTTAGTTCTGGGGCAGTCGCCACCATCTGCTGTGAAGTCACATCTTACAAAACCGCGCCGACCGCACACGGGGTGATTATCAAAACATGCAAGCGTGATAAACATTTCGCATGCCGTTGGATCAATCGCCGCCTGCTTGCTATACTTGCGGGGGTCTACGGAGGCGAACGTCCGCCCCGGTGTTTCTTCAGACGGTGTTCTTCAATCGGTCCCTGTGGCGGCTTGTGGTGGATGACGAC
>DNWZ01000812.1 GCA_003506095.1 Planctomycetaceae bacterium
GGGTCTGAAACCAACACGCCGTAGGGAATCTGGTACGGAGCGACTCGATGATAAAACTCACCGGTATGTTCGCCACCAAATCGTCCGCCGACTCGCCCTGTGCCGTGACAGTTCGGCCCATAATCACCCATCGCAACCGAATTGGCATGCCACTTAGACCGGACATCATTATCGGCCGCGTCGGTATCGCCTTGCACATAGACATGCATGCCGATCATGCGACGGGCTTCGCGAACATACAACTGCTCAGGCAAATGTCCGTTATCGACAAACTCATCTTGGCACCAACCCCAGCGTAGTGCTTCGGTGCGAAACGTCGCTGGAACCGCTTCGTCGTTTTGTAAGAAATAGACCAGCCCTTCGTTCCACAATCGATGCTCCGCAAAAATCTTTTCGCGAGTTTCCCAGTCGCCGTCGGGCCACTGTCGGTTCTCGCCAGGCAACGACAGACGCACCAAACCTCGCGAGACATCATTCATGTCAAACTTTTGATTCGGCAATCCGGGGATATGAGCCTTGATCACACAGCGACTGGGGAAATTGAATACGCGATCAATTTTACCGCTGGCGAGAATCGTCAGAATGCCGACGAACAGTTCGCGATCATAGCCCGGTGGTGCCTGCGGCTTTACTCGATTGGCCGGATCGGTCGTCATGGTAAAGCGAAAGTTATAACCTTGAACTTGGTCGTCCTCAGTCTCAGGTGCGAGCGATTCATGATAAGTGGCTCGGCATTCTCGGCCGACATGATATGGCACGCCCGCCATTGCCATCAGGTCGCCCTCGTAAGTGGCGTCGATGCAAACCGCCGGGGTGATTGTGACCGCTTCGGCATCTTTATTGACGCGATCGGCGAAGACAAGTTTTGTGATGCTGCTTAGTCGATTTTCGCTTGCATTGGCGCGGGCATCAGCAAGCTCCACCGACTGCAGCACATGATTGCGGATGATTTTGATGCGTGGCCGCTGGGCGATCATCTGTTCAAGGATCATCAAGTTGACGCTCGGTTCACCCTGAGTACCGCCAAACGAAGCGACCACCTGTGGCGAGTCGTCGCCATATTGTTTTCGATAGTGTGCATCGACGCGTCTGGCAAAATCTAAATAGACGCCGGTCAACCCTGGAAACGTACGGAAATCGGCGTGCGACAATCCGTTGGTCGACAATCCGCCGATTCGCGAATAAGGTTCGACAACCAGCACGTCTGCGCCATGATCGGCCGCCGCCATCGCCGCCGCCAAACCGGCCGGTGTGCCGCCATAGACAACGATCAAGCCGTCTGCGGCGCGAGCGAGCATGGGAATCGATGTGGCGATGGCGATTGTGATGATCGCCAAGAATCGAAGGATTTGGTCAGCGGCCATTGATAAGGTCCGGTTTTTGAGATGAGAGGGAACCGCAAGTAAGCTTACTCGGCCATCGCCATAGCAGAAAGCTGGACCACCGAACGCGATTGTTCTTTCTCTAAGTAGGCGCGACCGAACTTGACGTTGACATGATCCCAAGGCAATTTGTCCATCATTTCATACGGTTCATGAACCTGTCGCTGGACATCGATTCCGGCGTCTTGGATCGCTTGCCACCAACGGTCGGCATCGAGATGCTCGTGCCATCCGTCCATCCTCGCGCCGCGCTCCCAAGCCAAACGAATCGCTTTCCCGGTTCGGCGATCGCCCCGACTGAGCACGCCTTCTAACAGACTGGTTTCGATATCGTGGCATTTTATGTTAACGCTGCGAATCTTTCGCCGACGCCAAAGGTAATGGTGAGCCCACTGGAAGTACTGGCGACTCTGCATCGCGTTCCACTGGTAGGGCGTATGAGACTTTGGCACAAAATTCGAAATGCTTGCCGTCACTTTCATATAACGGCCCTTTACTTCTTTGCCGACCGTCGCAATCTGTTCGGCAAGATCGACGATACCATCGAGATCGACTTCGCGCTCCCCCGGCAATCCGACTAGGAAATAGAGCTTCACGCTGGTGAAACCGTTCTGGAATGCGACTCGACAACCTTCCACCAAATCGCTGTTCTTGATCTTTTTTCGAATTTGTTCGCGCATGTCATCACGAGCGACTTCGGGCGCAAGTGTCATCGCACCACTGCGGTCGGTGCCGAGCAATAACGGCAAAGTTCGCAATTGTTCGTTGACCCGCAAACTGGGCACCGTGACGTGAACGCCTAAAGGTTTAAAGACTTCATGCAAACGATGCATCAGCGGTTCAAAGTAAGGATAATCGCTGGTTGATAACGACAAGATACTGATTTCATTCAATCCCGTATTGCGATAACTCTCCAGCGCCGCGTCGACAATCGTTTCGACCTCGCGAACACGCAGCGGTCGCTTGATTGCGGTGCTTTGACAGAATCGACACAAGTGCGGACAGCCACGCATCACCTCCAGCGCGATCCGATCGTGGACACATTCGATATAAGGCACGATCGGTTTGGTCGGCAATGGCGTGCCGTCCAAATCGCTGATCACCGACGGCGCGATCGTCTCCGGAACCTCAGGCCGCGTTCGCACCAGCCTGGTGATGCGGCCACCTTCGTACTCGGGGCGATAGAACCGAGGAACATAGGCCCAGGGAAGCTCGGCAGCGATTTCTGCTAACGCCCCTTCGCGTTGCCGCCGCCCGGCCTCGCCCTCGAATAACGCTCCGTCGCGGCAAATCGCTTGCTCTTTCTTTTCGATCCAAGCATCACACAACGCCGGCAGCGCCGGTTCACCATCGCCGATCACCATCACATCAAAAAAATCGGCCATCGGTTCGGGGTTCTGGCAACAGGGGCCACCGGCGACGACCAGCGGAGCGGCCAGGGTGCGATTTTCCGACTCGATCGCGATACCGCCAAGGTCTAACATCGTCAGAACATTCGGCGAACTGATTTCGTACTGCAACGAAAGACCGATCACATCGAAATCGCATAAGGCCGTAAACGTTTCGAGGCTGTACAGCGGAACGCCGACCTGACGCATCCTCGCTTCCATATCATGCCAAGGCGTAAAGACCCGCTCGGCGCACCAATCCTCGCGGCGATTCATCAGTGCATACAGCACCTGCAACCCGTGGTGGCTCATCCCAATCGTGTACGCGTCGGGAAAGCCGAGACAGAGTTTGCCACGCATTTCCCGGTGGTCTTTGACCACAATGTTGCGTTCGCCGCCGACGTACTGGGCAGGTGCCTGCACGTGAGGCAAAACTTTGGCTTCGAGAAGGAGTCGTCGATCGTGCCGGATCATGTCGGTGCTCGTGTGGTTTAGCGAAGTTCAAGGCGGTGGTAAAGTTTGACGGAACAGGGCCAGCCAAAGCAAGGGAATTGACGGATGAGTGAGTATCAAACGGTCGGAAAAGTGAGCGATTTTGCCGAGGGGGTTGGCCGCGCGTTCGCGGTCAACGGGCGGATGGTCGCAGTTTTCCGCCGCGGTGAGACGTTTCACGCAATCGACGACTTCTGTCCGCACATGGGTGCGTCGCTCGCAGAAGGGCACCTGGAAGCCGATACGGTTACATGTCCCTGGCATGCGTGGCGTTTTTGCGTTCGCGACGGGACATGGGAAGATAACCCACGAGTCAAAATTGACGCGTTTCCCATTCGGGTGCAGGGTGATGAAGTGCAAGTGCTGGTGGAGCCCAAAACGCCTCAAACGCCAAGCTAAATCGTCGGTGCGCTGTCACACCGCCCGCAAAGGTTATCGTCGGCCTTGATACCCGATAAAGACAATGTGTGGGAAAGACAATTTGCGGGCACTTTTTCACCATAATGGCGTTGGCAGGTGTACAATCAAAGGGCTACGTTTAAATTCGTACTCTTTCAAGGCTCGTGATTTCCGCTGGGAGCGACCGTTTTGTGAACGGGTCGCGGGTCGATGGAGCCTATTCACTTTTTCTTAGCGTCATGGTTTCAAGTCGATTTTTTCAAGCGACATTGCATTCGATCGTGACCCGATCCACGGCCGGGTTTCGATTTGCGATTTTATTCGCGATTTTCTTCCTTTCGTCCGACGCTTGGGCTGACTCGGCGACGCAAAATGCTCAATACCGCGATCAATTGGTTCCTCTGCTGCGTACCTACTGCTTTGATTGCCACGGGTCGGATCACGCCGAAGGTGACGTCAAACTAGACAAGTACGAATCGGTCGAAGCGGTGCTGGGCGATCGCAAAGAATGGATGCGAGCGCTGAAACAGGTGCAACTCGGATCGATGCCGCCTTTGGATGGCCCCCAACTCGATCCGCAAACTCGCGCTCGGATGATCCAATTAATCGACGACCTGGCCAACGCGGTCGATTGTGTTCGCAATCCGAATCCTGGCAAAGTCACGCTCCGTCGACTGACGCGAAATGAATACCGCAATACAGTCCGCGATTTAGCTGGCGTCGACTACGAGCCTGCCACAGGGTTTCCTGGCGACGATGTCGGTTATGGATTCGACAATATTGGCGACGTTTTGTCCTTGCCACCTCTGTTGATGGAAAAATATCTCGATGCGGCAGAGCAGATTGCCGGCCAAGCGATCGTTACCGCTCCGCCGGGACAAATCTTTGAAGTCAACCGCAGCGGCGCATCGCTCGCGGGTGCTGATAAGTTAGCGGTTCGCGGCAGTTCGCTGGGAATCTACAGTCGCGGAACTGCAACCTTAGAAGTCGATTTGCCGTTCGCGGGAGATTTTGTTTTGACGATGACTGCATCAGGCGACCAAGGAGGCAACGAACCGGTCAAGGTCGAAGTGATCAGTGGTAAGTTCAAACAGATCGTCGATGTGCCCAACAAGACCGAGACAGAACACAAAGTGCCGCTGAAATTGGCAGCCGGAAAACGCGAAATCAGCTTTACGTTTATCAACGATTTTTATGACGCGGCTTCTAAAAAAGACCGCAACCTTTATATCCACCATCTGAATCTGACCGGCGAAGAACGAAGGCCACGTTTTGTATTGCCGCTGAAATTACCAGAGAGCCATGAGAAGCTAATTTTTGTTAGGCCCACCGGCGATGCATCCGAGGAACAGGCGTCGGCGACTGTTTTGCAGCGATTGGCCAGTCGCGCATTTCGCCGTCCGGCGACTTCAGATGAAGTCAAACGCTTGACCGCCCTGGCATCTCAAGTGCGCAAAGATGGCGGTACGTATGATGAAAGCATTCAAGTTGCGTTGCAGGCGATTCTTGTTTCGCCACACTTCTTGTTCAAAGTCGAACAACCGGCCACGCCCGACGCGACCGGCAAGTTTCCGACATTGACTCAGTATGAGCTGGCGACACGGATCTCGTATTTCCTGTGGAGCAGTATGCCGGATGACGAATTGCTGCTGCTGGCTCATCAAGGCAAGTTACGCGACCCGAAAATTTTGCGAGGCAAGGTCGGCCGGATGATGCAAGATCCACGCATCAATCGGTTTGTCGACAACTTTGCCAGCCAGTGGTTAGAACTGCGCAGTCTTGCGGACAGCATGCCCGACAAACGTCAATTTCGTGAGTTTGATGATGAGATTCGCGAGCTGATGCGCCGCGAAACTTTGACGTTTTTCGCGGCGGTTGTGCGAGGCAATTTGCCGGTCACACAGCTTTTAGAAGCAGATTTTACTTATTTGAACGACAAGCTGGCAAAGTATTACGACATTCGCAACGTCGAAGGACCGGCGTTTCGAAAAGTGTCGCTCGAAGGAACCGGCCGCGGGGGCCTGCTGACTCACGGCAGCGTCCTGACGGTGACCAGCAATCCGTCACGTACCAGCCCGGTGAAACGTGGCAAATGGATCCTCGATAACCTGCTGAATATGCCTCCGCCGCCCGCACCACCGGATATCCCAGAACTGGAAAAGGCAAAGTTGGTGGGAACATTGCGTCAACGAATGGAACAGCACCGAACCAATCCTGCTTGCGCAGCGTGTCATAACATGATGGACCCACTCGGGTTTGCGTTGGAGAATTATGATGCGGTCGGTCGATATCGCAAACGTGACGGCGGTTCGGATATCGACGCTTCGGGACGAATACCCGACGGTACGGCGTTTGTCGGGGCCGACGGATTGCGCCGTGTTTTGGCGATCGAGCGACGCGAACAGTTCGTCAAGGCGTTGATCGAGAAAATGATGACTTACGCGATCGGTCGCGGGGTTGAGTATTACGATAAATGTGCCGTCGATAAGATCCTCAGCGATTCAAGAGCGTACGATTATCGTTTCGCGTATATCCTTGCTGGAATTATCGAAAGCGACCCGTTTCAAAAATTGGGAGAGCGAGAATGAGTGTGTCAGCAAAAACGATTTCCCGACGATCGTTGCTGCAGGGTGCGGGCACTGCAATCGCGTTGCCGCTGTTGGACGCGATGTCGCCAACGCGTCTCTTGACCGCCAATGTGCCCGCTGCGACAGAAGCTTCGAAAGCACCGCTGCGAATGGGATTTTTCTACGTTCCTAACGGAATGCATATGCCCGATTGGAAACCGAGCAAGGAAGGTGCCGGTTATGATTTCAAACCGATCTTAAAACGGTTGGAACAGCATAAAGACAACTTCAACGTTTTGACCGGTTTGACACTCGACGGCGCATTTGCTCACGGCGATGGCGGTGGCGACCATGCGCGCTCTGTAGCGTCTTTCTTAACGGGGGCTCACCCACGAAAGACCGACGGAGCGGATATTGAAAACGATATCTCGGTCGATCAGGTCGCCGCCGGACAGATCGGCGCAGCGACTCGATTCAGTTCGCTTGAACTGGGGCTCGAAGAAAGCGCCAAACCGGGGCGATGTGACAGCGGATACAGTTGTGTTTACACATCAAATATTTCGTGGCGCAGCAAGACCAGCCCGATGAGCAAGGAAGTCGATCCGACGGCATTGTTCGATCGTTTGTTTCAAGGACAAACGGTCAAGGAGACTCGCCATGCCAAGACAATCCGTCAAAAGTATCGTAAAAGTGTCTTGGATTTCGTGGTCGATGATGCAGAACGTTTGTCCAAAGCACTCGGCGCCAACGATCGACGCAAATTGGATGAATACCTGTTCGCAGTTCGGGATGTTGAAAAGCGAATCAACGGTTCCGATAAATTGCGACTCAATGAAGAAGGTGTGCCAGACTATCCGCGACCGGCGGGTGTGCCGCGCGAAATGTCAAAGCATTCCGAGTTGATGATGGATATGGTGGCACTTGCCTATCAAACCGATTCGACGAGGATCCTCAGTTTTATGTTCACCAACGCGGGCAGCAATCGCAGTTATCCGGATTTGGGAATCAGCGAAGGCCACCACGATTTGTCACATCACGGCAAGAGCGAAGAGAAGCAATCGAAGATCTCGGTCATCAATCGCTTCCACATCGACCAATTCGCCTACTTACTCGGCAGGTTGCGTTCGATCAACGAAGGCAGCGGAACGTTGCTCGATAACTGCATGCTGGTTTATGGCAGCGGCATCAGCGACGGAGATCGACACAACCACGACGATTTGCCGATCGTTTTGGCCGGCGGTGGTGGCGGACGAGTCAAGACCGGGCGCCATATCGTTTATGAGAACCGCACGCCGCTTTGCAACCTCTACCTTTGGATGCTAAACCAAGTCGGCGTGAAGGCTGATAAGTTCGGCGACAGCAACGCAGTCCTCAACAAGCTTGGTTAAAAGCCAGCGGCACGAAACGCCACTTGCAAATCATTCCTCAAGTCTTCAAACGATTCGAGTCCGACGCTCAATCGAATCAAGCCATCGGTGATTCCGAATCGATCACGATCAGCTTTGGCGTAACTGGCATGAGACATCGTGGCCGGTTGTTCGATCAGAGACTCGACAGCACCAAGGCTGACCGCCAAGTGAAACAGGTTAGTCGATTCACAAATCTTAGCCGTTTGACGAACATCGCCGTCGACTTGAAAGGTAACCATCGCGCCATAGTGGCCGCCCATCATTTGAGTCGCCAGTGGGTGGCCAGGATGATCGGGCAACCCCGGATAAAGCACCGACGTTACTCGCGGATGCTCATCCAACCAAAGAGCCAATCGCAGTGCCGTTTGTGATTGAGCCATGACGCGCAGTTCCAGTGTTTTGATCCCTCGCGACACCAAAAAACAGGAAAACGGATCAANNTGAATGAAGTAAAGTCGCTTGTACAAATCTTCATTAGCGACCGCTAACGTTCCGCCGACGATATCGCTGTGACCACCCAAATACTTCGTCGCCGAATGCATCACAATATCGACACCCATTTCTAACGGGCGAATGAGCGCCGGAGTGCCAAAGGTATTGTCCACCGCGAACAAAATACCGGCATCCGATGCGATGCGAACCAGTTCCGGCATATTCGGGATTGAAAGCCGTGGGTTACCGATCGTTTCGGCCCAAATCAATTTGGTTTCGGGACGAATCGCCGCTGCGACAGCATCTAGGTCGGTCATGTCGACCAGCGAGACACCGATTCCGGAGCGGTCGCAAATCTTGTGAAATAGTCGATAGGCACCGCCATAAAGATCGCTGCCAGCAAGAATATGATCACCGCTTTGCAGCAGCATCGTCACGGCATGAATCGCCGCCATACCCGAACTGAACGCCAGTGCACCACAACCACCTTCGATCGAAGCGAGGGTGGTTTGCAAGGCCGTTCGCGTCGGGTTTCCGCTTCGGGAATAATCGTATTCACCCCAAACGCCCGCGCCAGGCTGCTGGAACGTACTGGCCAAGTGGATCGGTTTGACCACCGCACCGGTCGCCGGGTCGACTTCGTTACCGACATGGATGCAGCGTGTCCGCAGCGACAAGTTTTCTGTTGAATCAGACATTCGAATCGACCTCAAGCGCCTGAGCCAGATCGGCAATCAAGTCTTCGGTGTCTTCGATTCCGCACGACAGACGGATCATATTGTCATCAATACCAAACCGCTGGCGATCCTCGGGCGAGTAATTGAAATAACTCATGACCAGAGGTTGTTCGATCAAAGATTCGACGCCCCCAAGGCTGGGCGCGATTCTCGGGATCTTGACCGCGTCGATGATTTTTGCCGTCTGTTTCCAGTCGGCGTCGCGGACTAAGAAAGTGATCAGTCCGCCAAAACCTCGCATTTGTGATGATGCGACCACATGCGAAGGGTGCGACGGCAACCCCGGATAGTAGACTTTCGACACCCGCGGGTGGGCCTCCAAAAACTTTGCGACCGCCATTCCGTTTTCGTTGTGCCGTTGCATCCGCAGCGCGAATGTTTTCAGGCCACGCTCGAGCAGGTAAAGGCTTTGGGGCGCATTGATACTGCCCAGGATTCCGCGCAAATGGCGAACCGGATCGAGTTTTTCTGACGAACCGCAAATCACACCGGCCAGCAAATCGTTATGGCCGCCGAGATACTTGGTTGCCGAATGCAATACATAATCGACGCCCAATTCGATCGGACGGATATTGAATGGTGTTGCCAGTGTCGCGTCGATCAGCGTTTCGACTTCGTGCGCCTTGCCCAGCGAAACGAATTGTTCAATATCGATCGAGGTTAAATGCGGGTTGGTTGGCGATTCACTGATCAACATCTTGGTATTGGTGTTGATCGCTGATTCCATCGCGTCAAAGTCACCGGTTTTGACCTGATGGGTCTTCACGCCGAAACGCGAAAGGTGCTTCATGCAGAACTCGCGTGACCGGTGATAACATTGATCGAAGAAGATCACTTCGTCGCCGGCGCTCAACTTGCACATCAGCAGACCGACAATCGCCGCCATACCGCTGCTGTAAAGAACCGCTGACTCGGCACCTTCGAGCGCGGCGAGTTTTTGCTCGACCGACTTCTCGTTCGGATTGCCATAGCGGCCATATTCTTGACGATCGACCTTGCCTTCGACGAACCGCAGCAAAGCGTCGGTCGATTCAAAGGTATACGTCGATGCATTGTAAGTAGGAGTGCTGATGGATCCTTCTGCCTTTTGGCGAAGCTCCCCAGCGTGGACGGACTGGGTTGAGATGCCCAGCGAAGCGCCACGGATTGTTTCTGACGTGGGCGATTTTTGGTCTTCGGTATGCAGAGAAAGCGGCTCGGATGCCAGAGTATCAATTGCCATAGGTTCACATATCCTTCGTTAGGTGGTCTTTTGACCAGTATCGCCCTGCCGAATCGGCCAAACTTTGGTGAAAGGGGCAGATTTGACGGAGCCAAACACAATGGATGCACGCAAAAATGCACCACCTTAAGGATTTTGCGGCCAGCAGTGGCCTGAAAGAATACGCGAACACCATAGCGACGCAATTACGACGTACTTTGTCACTAGCGATGTATCGGTGGCTCTTTAGCAGTCCAGGCTGCAAGCGGCCGCAAATCCCTGATACGCTCCAGGATAGCCGCACAACAATCGCTCGGCAACCGAATTATGCTCGGCAAAACTACACGCGTTTAAAGACGCTAGAATAGACGTCAAAGCAGTCACGCTTTAACAATTCCACTTCACCTCAACCGCCTAACCTGTTTTTACTCGCATTGCCCTGATTTTTCGGGCAATACGGGTCGGATATCGCGTCATGATGAATCGCGTTGCATACCTCGGCATTTTTACCCGCCGCCCAAAGATCCGCTTCGGCCAACTGCGTCAGGCATTTTTGGCAACGGGCCTAGCAGGTTTGATGGTCCAACCATCAACGGTTCTCGCGGACGATCCCGCCAGTGGATCGACGGTCGCCGAAGCACCAGCGAAAGAAGTTACTCCCGAGCGGGCATCGGCGTTGATTGAATCGCTCGCTGCGCCAACATTCGCACAGCGTGAACGGGCGATGGGAGAAATCTTGAGCATCGGAGCGGCGATGGCGCCCTATTTGAAAGCGGCGATTGAGTCGAAGGATGACCCCGAGTTAACTCTGCGAGCCAAGCAGACGCTTTCGCAGATGACATTGGATGATTTCGAGTCCCGGGTCGAGATCTTTTTATCGGGCACAGCAGAGTCTTCAGAAAAAGCGCGTCAGTGGTTTGAGGGCTGGACCGAGTTCGAGGCTGTGATCGGTGATTCCAATGCGATCCGCGAATTGTTTGTCGAAGTGATGAAGGCTCATCCCGATTCGCCCAAGAGCTTAACGACCAATACTGCCGATCGCATGACGGTCGCTGAGCGGGTTGCGTCTTCGGTCCAGTTAAGCATGCTGGAGCGTCGCATGCCGCCGACTCTGGCTGATGGAGTTGCGATCCTGGTGCCGCTGATCGACCCGGATGTCCGTCTTGGTGGGGCCAATGAGTTAACGCTGCTATCGATTTTTAATCGCCAGTATGGTGAATTGCAGCGTGATCCTCAAAAGTGGCAACCGGTAACGCGACTATTGGAAATGTGGATCCTGCGCAGTCGGATCGAAAATCGGATCGACGTGCTGTGGTATTCAATGCAATGGGAGCTGCCAGCCAGTGGCCAACTGGGGATGCAAACATTGGAAGAAACTACCGATGTTGAAACACTGCAGACCGCCTTCCAAGCGATTTCACGCTTTCGCGGGCGAGAAGATGCCCCCAAACTGGCCCGTTGGCTGAGCGATGAACGACCAGCGATGACTCGCATGCCTGTCGTATTGGACCAAAAGCCGGTCAACGTCAAAGTCGCTGATATGGCGCTGGCGACGATCGCGATCCTTTATAACGTGCCTCTGAAAGACTTGGGAATGAAGTCTGGCGAGCTGCACCCTAAGGTCGGGTTTCTTGTCGATAACGCCGGCTATACGGCTGATCAAGCCCAGGAACGAACTGAAGCGATCGCAAAGGCACTATCCTGGTGCGAGGGAAAAACGGCACCGGGCCGCCCGCGATCTTAGTATGATTTTCGGCATCGATCGGCGATCGACGGCCCCCAAGACGGCGATTCATGAACCGCCGCTGTCGTTATTTTGTCGACCGGGTATCGTCACTCGGATGTGCCGAGGCCGCGAATCGCTTCCAAGACCTGAGCGTCGTGGCCGTCAACTTGGACGCGTTTCCAGACCTTAGCAACCTTGCCTTTGGGATCGATCAAGAAGGTGGAACGCTGGATACCCATCGATTTCTTGCCATACATGTTCTTCTCTCGCCAAGCACCGAACTTTTCTGCGACCTGATGATCGGCATCCACCAAAAGCGGAAAGTTCAGCGAATACTTATCACGGAACTTTGCGTGGCTTTGCGTTGAATCGCAACTGACCCCCACGACCACGGCCCCCAATGCCCGCAATTCGTCTGCCGCATCGCGAAATGCGCATGCTTGCTTTGTGCATCCGGGCGTGTCGTCTTTGGGATAAAAATAGATCACAACTGGCGAACCGGACCACGCTGACGATTTAATTTTATCTCCACTATCATCAATTAAGGTGAACGACGGAACTTTCGACCCTTCTTCAAGCCAATCAGACATGCCTGGAAACCCTCATTTCGATCTGTAAATGGAATGGCGAATGCTTGCCCCTAAATATCTTGCCCGATTCGTCTACCGAATCTCGCGGTGGGAGTGACATTAGCCGAGAACACGCTAAACTAGCGAACATTATGAATAATCCAAACCCGACAAGTGAGAACGCCGACGCCATTTTGGCAGAATCGGCGCCGAAGTCTCCACGCATCCCTGCGGTAACCGATCGCAGCAAACAACTCGCTGCGGCGGCGGCCAGAACGGCCATCGCCAACAATGGGACCGACGTCTTGGTGCTGGATGTTTGCGACCAGACGGCCCTCTTTGATTACTTTGTGATCGCGACGGGAACCAGTCGCCGTCAATTGCATGCGATCAGCGAAGAAATCGATGACGCGCTTCAAAAAGGCTTGGGCGACCTTCGTATGGGTATCGAAGGCTATGAAGATAGCCGCTGGATTGTGCTCGATTATGGCAGTATTGTAATCCACTTGTTCGACGAAGAAGCCCGCGCTTATTACGACTTGGAGTCGTTATGGGC
>DNWZ01000261.1 GCA_003506095.1 Planctomycetaceae bacterium
TTTATTGCTAGTCGCTGTGGTCGCGATTGCCGGTTGTACGGAAATGCGAGTTGAAGGCGATGCGAAGGTTTTCCAATCCTCCGCCGTGGCTGCGATCGTTCGCACAGTGATCGGAATCGGGTTGATCGGCTTGGGGGTTGCGTCATTCGTTTCAAGCGTCTTACCCGATCGCAAGCCGCCGAATCGGCCACTGAAACCCGAGGATAAGTTGACATCGACGCAAAGGACGGGGCTTGCGTTGTTTGGTTTTGCAATGTCGGCACTCGGGCTCGGACTTGCCTTGATTCCGCTGCTGTTTACCAAGAAATTGCATGTCAGCGTCTATCCCGATCGGGTCGAAATGGCTTCCAGCTATTCTCAAACCGGCGGCAAGGAAGTCGTCGTTCCTTTTGCAGATATCAAATCGGTCGAGATCCGTGACGAACCTTCGGGCATGGGAAAGTTTCAAAAGTATCTAGTCTTTGGCACCCATGGCGGTCGCGAGATTAAACAGCCTGCAAGCAACAACGAAATGCAATCGCTCGAGACGATTCAGGCGGCATTGGCCGAATTCCAGTCCCAACGATCACCCAGCGGCACCGATTCTAATCGCGCAACCATCGCGGCGAACGGACCTGTGCCGTCAACGCAAGTTGATTCCAACGAGCCGCCAAAGATTCCGGCCTTTTCCGATCCGGCGGTCGCAACCGTGCCGCCGTTGGCCATGCCAAAATTTTCTAGCGATCTAACCCCTCTTGCGCCATCCGTCGCGGAACCTCAGCCCGAACCGCAGAAACGCTCAGTGCCCGATCGCCAGTATGCGCTCAAACGCTACGTGATCAACATTCCGATTCCCGAAGATCGCACCATTGTGGACGCTGATACAGTGGTTCCGATCGGAACAAAACTCGAAGCTTGTTATGCAGGAAGTTGGGAGTTTGTGACAGTCGTCGCCATCAACGATGACGGGACGATCACCTGCAATTGGGACAAATGGAAATCGTTTACTTATAAGATGATGCGAGAGGATTTGATCATCGATAAATCCAAGGCAGAATAGCCCGAGTCTGTAGAGTAGTTATAAACATTGCTCTGCAAGGAAACGTGTTCGGTTCAAGGTTAAGATTGTCATGCATTTGTCGCGGGATGGCGAGCTTTCTGAATCCGGTTCGACGTTACCGTGGCAATCGTGGCTGACCGATTGTCGCCAGCAATTTGGTGATGCACCTCGACATATCGACCGTGCGACTGAAAACCGCCTGCTGGTACACCCGCCCTGGCTTTCCAAACTAAGGCTCGGTGATTCGCTCGCAAAGTTGATTCAAAACAGCACCTTGCGTTCCCTGTTTCGCAATGGACAGGTTACATGGGGACACGTTGTACAGGCCAATCAAGACTTGTTCGAACCCATGCCGCTAACCGAATCGTACATCTACGATCGTCCCGGCGAGATTCTGTTTTCGCCTTTCGACAGCGAAGTGGTGACACCGGAATATCTTCAATCGCTTGCACGTAAAATCGGCAGTCTGCGACGCGCACAAGGATTGGACGCCGAAATGCAATCCTGGGCCAACTATCTCAATGCCGAAACGACGCGAGTCGTCGGCAAACCGGTTCCCCAGCGATTTTCCCCAGCGATCGCATGCTTCGTTTCGACCACGCTTTTCCGCCGCAGCTATCTGCCCGACGGTGTGCTGCGTAACCCGCTGCTGCCGGTGATCGTCGCCCCGCAGCAGCCTTTTTATGCGATCCCGCTGCCGTCGATCTATTGGCCTGAGTCGTTATTGGACTGGTGGGCGACAACCGGCTAGGTTCCGGCATTGGTCGCCGGACGTTTTCTCGCTATCGTTTGGGGGTCGCCCTTCGTGTCGGCGATGCAGTCACCTCATTGAAAAGGATTTATCCGATGTCGAACCCTCCAGCCGCCGCCGAAATCAAAGTCCAATTGCCTGACGGCACCATTCATACCCATCCCGGTGATACAACGGCGCTGCAAATCGCCTCGGGGATCAGCGACGGACTGGCCCGTGCGGTCATCGCCGCCGAAGTGAGCGGTAAAGTCGTCGATGCCAATCGGCCGCTGGGCGAATTGGTCGATGATTCCGAGGGGCTGGGCGACCAACCCATGGCGCTGCGGTTGCTGACCAGTCGTGATCGCGAAGCACTGGATGTCCTGCGGCACTCAGCAGCGCACGTCATGGCTCGCGCCGTCATGCGTCTTTACAAAGGCGTCTCGCTGGCGTTTGGTCCAACCACTTCAGGCGGGTTCTATTACGACTTCGAACTGTCTGAGAAAATCAGCGAAGAAGATTTTCCCAAAATCGAAGCCGAGATGAAAGAGCTTATCAAGGCCAAAGAACCGTTCGAACGCGTCGTACTGGGCCGTGACGAAGCACGCCAATTGTGTGACAACCTCAACCAAGACCTGAAAGTCGAACACATCGACACCGGCTTGGCCGATCAATCGACCGTCAGCATCTATCGCCAAGGCGAGTTTATCGATTTGTGTCGCGGTCCACACATCCCCGACGCCGGTCGCATCAAAGCGGTCAAGCTTTTGAACGTGGCCGGAGCTTACTGGAAAGGCGACGCATCAGGACGCCAGCTTCAACGGCTGTACGGTACCGCGTTCTTTGATAAGAAAGATCTCGACGCCCATCTCGAACAGATCGAAGAAGCCAAACGGCGCGACCATCGCGTGCTGGGCAAAAAACATGGTCTGTTTTCGATCAACCCCGAAGTCGGCCAAGGGCTCTGTCTCTGGTTGCCCAAAGGAGCCCGTGTTCGCGTCACCTTAGAAGATTTCTTGCGAAAGGAATTGCTGGGTCGTGGTTATGATCCGGTTTACAGCCCGCATCTTGGGCGTGTTGAGTTATATGAAACCAGCGGCCACTTTCCTTATTACCGCGACAGCCAATTCCCGCCGCTGTTTGCCAGCGAAGCGGGCGGATTGATCGATGCTTGGAGCCGACGTCTGGAAGATGAAAATCTTACATCGGACGACGAAGACAAGTTGATGGCGGCAGCAGAAGTTTTGGGCGTTAAGTTACCTGATTATAAGCCGTCTTCGTCCACCGAAGATCGCCGCGCGATTCTTCACCATTGGCAAACCGAGCACGAGCGGTATTTGGTCAAGCCGATGAATTGCCCTCACCATTGCCATATCTTCAAAGCACAGCAGCGATCGTATCGCCAATTGCCGCTACGGCTATTTGAGTTCGGTACCGTTTATCGCCATGAACAAACCGGCGAACTGAACGGGATGTTGCGAGTTCGCGGATTGACTCAGGACGATGCACATATTTTCTGCACCGGCGATCAGGTCGAACAGGAGTTCCGCGCAACGATTGAATTGACCAAGTTCGTGCTCGATTCAGTTGGCTTGAGCGATTATCGCGTGCAGTTGAGCTTGCGCGATCCTAACAGCGATAAGTATGTCGGCAGCGAATCGAACTGGAACCGAGCCGAAGACGCACTGCGCGGCGTGTTGGGCGATAGCGGTTTGGACTTCAACGAACAGCCCGGCGAAGCCGCATTCTATGGCCCCAAAGCTGACTTTATGGTTCGCGATTGCATCGGCCGGTCCTGGCAATTGGGCACCGTCCAGTTGGATTACAACTTACCCGAGCGGTTCAAGCTGGAATACAAAGGGAACGACAACGAAGTGCATCGTCCCGTGATGATTCACCGAGCGCCGTTCGGATCGCTCGAACGATTCACAGGGATGTTGATCGAACACTTTGCTGGCGCGTTCCCATTATGGTTGTCGCCCGAACAGATTCGCGTGTTGCCGCTGTCGGACAAGACGCTCGATTATGCCTATGCAGTTGCCAAGCAGCTTGAAGACGCTGGCTTGAAAGCGACCGTCGACACGCGCGACGGGAAGGTTCAAGCCAAGATTCGCGACGCCCAGCTCGACTTGATCAACTACATGGCTGTCGTCGGTCCCAAGGAAGCCGAGTCGGGGACGATCGCCTTGCGAGACCGGATCGATGGCGATCTTGGCACGATGCCAGTCGCACAAGCGGTCGCGAAGCTGCAAGCAGAAATCGCCAACCGCACCGTTCGCCAAGCCGTCACCAGCAAGCTGGCGATACCCGAAGACGACGGCGTAGAGCGAAACATCTACTGATTCGTATCACGGGCGAAACCTAAGGCGCGAACACGAAGTGACGCGTTGAGGCGTAGCGGATGTCGCCAGACTTCCGTTGCGCGCTCTAGAAAGAAAACTTGACGGAGGTTTTTGGGCTTTGAGCGACCGTACGGGGAACAGAAATGGCCCGAGGAGTTTGTGGAGCGTCACGGATTGCACCATACGAAGAATCAGGCGGGACACAGATGTTGCCACTCAACTTTTGTTGCCTTCGACCCCGGCAGAGGATGTGCCAGCCCTTCGGGCTTTCATTGGCCCCATGCCAACTTGCTGGCATGAGGCCACGTTTTGAATTTAGAACACCCCGACACCCGCTGGCGGTCCAATTTTTCACTCGCTCGCCGCTTAGGGCGGCGAGCGAGTGGAAGATTGGTGGATTTAAGGTCGAGACGCGATCTAACTTCAAAACTCGTTCTCCCGCGAGCAAGCTTACGGGGGTCCTAATGAATCTTCAGATGGTGCCACCCATCTTTTGTTGTTAGTTGTAGATGATGACTCGCCCGATGGAACCGCTCATAGGGTGAACCAAATGGCGGAGAACAATCCGCGACTTCGCGTGATGATTCGCAAGGAACGCCCTGGACTAGGAAACGCGACGCGCGTTGGGCGTTGGGCTTCAGTATGCAGTCGACCATCAGTACGACCTTGTCGTTAACCTCGATGCGGATCTTAGCCATGCTCCTGAGGATATCCCCCGGCTGATTCATGCGGCGACTTGCAGCGATCCACAAGTGGATCCTGTGATCGGTTCACGTTACATTCAGGGTGGACGGACATGTGGGTGGCCCTGGAGGCGGATCGTCATCAAATGTAGCACCAATCGACGTCAATTACCGTTGCTCACTGTGCTGCATGCACGCGCTGCGCAGGACGACTGAAATAAGCGTGGCATGCGTGCGAACGGCACCGCCCTGCCGGAGGAAAGCTTTTTCCAAAAAAGGGGGTAATTTCTCTTGCAACGTGATTTTGATTCGCTCTAATTCGGTGGAGTGGTGCGATCAGCCCCAATCGTTCGACGCAGCAATCGGCGGAGTGCGGAAATGAAACAACGTCTCAACGTCTCAACGTCTCAACGGCAACTAGGCTTCCCGTGTTAATGGCGAGCAGTTTGATGCTGTTGCTCGGATGCGAGTATCAGCAGTCGACAGCCGGAACCAGTGGCCATGACGATGCGGCGCCCACACTACCTTTGGTGATTGACGCTGGTGTGGTGATTGCCGACCGCGGTGGTTATCTCTGTTTGCCACTAGACCGGTTTAGTCTTAAACGCGACGACCATCCGATCGCCGTAACGTCATCCTGCGAATGTGTTCAGCCAAGCTTGGTTACATATGCGACACCCGGCGGATCGAGACAACTCGCCGTTTTGCTAGAGTTTGCAGCCGACCCCAGTGCCGCAAGGCTGGAAGAGCGGCAGCAATTGCGAATTGCAATCGCGGTGTTACGAAAGGGTGAACCAAATTGCAATTTTTCCATTAATTTACTGCGAACTTATTTGACCGAGAAGCCAGGGGATTACTAGCCGCTACTTGTTATCAAGGACCCCTCGATTGATTCTTTACGGATTTTGCAAAAAAAGCTTCTCACTCAATGCTCTTTGTCGAATTGTGGGACTTTTGTTAATCGGTTTCGGTGCGGCTGGAGGCTTTTGGCAGTTTAAAAACGTCTCCGTTGCCGACAACGACTCTAATCAACTGCTGCCACCTTCGGTCGTTATCAATAAAAAGAACTTACCTGTATGGGTTGAATTAAAAAACGAGAGTAATATTGACGTGGAATTGCTCGACTTATTTTCCGACTGCGGGTGTGTTGCGTCACGGATACCACGCCAAGTCATTCCGGGTGGCGGGTCATTGAAAATACCGGTCAAAATTGCAGTCGATCGCATAGGCGACGGAGACCGGAAATGCCTGTATTTAAAATATAAACCAACAAAATCTACAATCGCCAAGGTTGATACCTGTTGTTTTATTTTAAGTGACTAACTGGACAGCGCCAGGTTTACCTTTC
>DNWZ01000442.1:0-4832 GCA_003506095.1 Planctomycetaceae bacterium
GCCCTTGGAATGAGATTGCCAGCGATGTGCTGTTGGCAAGAGGCGATGTCGTGTCGCAACCGCAAGCCGGTTATTTCGTAACGGTCGTCGGTGAGTCGCGTAAGATCGAAGACAGCGAATTGCCCGACAGTGTGGCACAATCATTCTTGGGGACTCGCATCGGTTGTGCCCGCTGTCATAACCATCCGCTTGAACGTTACACGCAGGATGATTTTTATCACTTTGCCGCCTGCTTTGCGAAAGTGAATCTCGACCGCCAGAGTCCGCAAACCGGTGCCAGCGCCGTGACGACGACCAGCCGAGACGAGCGTGAACAGCACAAGCGGATTGCCGAAGCGGCCAACAAGTTAGCCGACGCCTGTTTGGCGACGCTGCCCGAAGATGAAAAGAAAAAACAGATCGCCGACCGGCAGCGCGAACTGGACAATCATGTGCGTCGGTTGGACGAGATTCGCCAGCGAGCACCCGGAGTCAACCAACCGCGCACCGGCAAGTTCATGGTGCCGCAACCACTCGACGGCGTGCCACTGGAGTTTGAACCGGGCACCGATCCTCGGGCCGCGTTTGTGAAGTGGGCGATCGATAGCGAGAACTTTTCTGGCGCGATGGTGAACCGTTTGTGGAAACACTTCTTCGCCGTCGGACTGGTCGAGCCGGTCGATGACTTGCGAGCGAGCAATCCGCCGTCGAATCCCGAGCTGTGGAAGGTACTGAACAACGAGTTTCGCAATCACCGTTTCGACCTGCGGCACATTATCCGTTTGATTCTCAACTCGCGAGCTTGGCAACTCGATTCGACGAACACACCCGAAAACGAGTTGGATGGCAAATACTATTCGCACTACTATGCCAAGCGATTGCCGGCGGAGGTGATGTTGGATGCGATCGCGTCGGCGACCGATGTGCCAAATCGATTCCCCGGTTATCCCGTCGGATTACGAGCGACCCAAATTGCCGATCCGGCAGTCGACTCTTATTTCTTGACGCTGTTTGGGCGCAGCGATCGGGTGACCGCTTGTGCTTGCGAACGCAAGGGCGAAGTGACTTTGCCGCAGTTGCTGCACCTGAGCAATGATGAGAATCTGATAACGAACATTCGTTCCCAAGAAGGGCGATTGGCGAAACTGCTTGAGAACCCTGATTCGGACATCGTTATCGCGGAGATCTTCTTGGCAACCGTCAGCCGACTGCCGAGCGACGCAGAACGCAAGGCCGTTCGAGATGCCTTAACCGCTGAGAACCGTAACGAAGTTTTTGCTGACCTGTTTTGGGCTTTATTGAACTCGAAAGAGTTCGCATTTAATCATTGATCGCTAAAGGGACCGACAGTTATGTTCGACGTTTCTCTTGCCAAAAACAGCAGCAGACTGTGCAGCGGCGTGTCGCGACGCAACTTCATTCGCATTGGCGCCCTTGCGCCGCTGGGGTTGTCGCTTCCTCAATTGTTGGCGTCCGAAGCAACTTCGCACCGAGCGCGAGCCAAGTCGGTTATCCTTGTTTTCCTTGGCGGTGGGCTTTCACATCACGATTCGTTCGACATGAAGCCCGATGCGGTCGAACAGATTCGCGGTAAGTACCAAAGCATCGCGACCAATGTTGCGGGGCTGCATGTTTGTGAACTGTTGCCCAAAACAGCTCAGGTGATGAACAAGGTGACGCTGGTGCGCAGCGGAACACATGAGAATGACCACCATGAGACCGCAACCAACTGGGTACTGTCAGGTCGATTCGGCACGCCCTTTGGTGACCATCCGGCGATCGGTGCGGTTGTCGCGCACGAGACCGGATTCGATGGTGTGGTGCCGCCGTATGTTGCGGTGCCACGCAATCCGTCGTTCACGTGGGAACTCGGCAAGAGCGTTTGGTTAGGTGGTCGCTGTGAATCGTTCAAGGCCGGAAATCCCAACGATGCCGAATACCGAGTTCGAGATCTTGCCGCACCGAAGAGCGCAACGCCCGAAGTGCTCGAGCGTCGCAAGTCGTTGCTGGCCGCTGTCGATCAACTGGCCGATCGGGTGAAGCGAAACGATCAAATCGAAACGTACGACGAGTTCAGCCGCAAGGCCGCTGAGATGGTCCTCTCGCCACAAGCCCAAGCGGCGTTTGCGATTGATCGCGAAGAGCCGCAGATGCGTGATGAGTATGGCCGCAGTGAGTTTGGCCAGAGCGCCCTTCTAGCCAGACGGTTGGTAGAAAACGGCGTTCGATTCGTGACGATCAATTATGGCGGATGGGATCATCACGGCGAGATCTTTAAGGGGCTGGACAGCAAGTTGCCAGAGTTCGATCAGGGATACAGTGCCTTGATCAATGACCTCGACCAACGAGGTTTGTTAGAAGATACGCTGGTGCTGGCCATGGGCGAGTTCGGCCGAACACCCAAGGTGAATGACAAGGCGGGACGCGATCATTGGGGCCGCGCTGGTTCGATGCTTTGGGCAGGCGCCGGAGTGGGACGTGGGCAGGTGATCGGGGCGACGGATAAGAACGGAGCGTTTGTAACGGATCGACCCGTCGGCCCGGCGGACGTTGCTTGGACGGTCTATGATTCGCTGGGTATCGATCCAGCCAAAGAGCTGTTGACGCCCGAAGGACGCCCGGTTTCGATCCTGGCCGAGGGCGCGACGATCACGGAGCTGTTTGCATGAAACGCGGATCACTTGTCGTCATAACTTGCTGTGCGATTCTCTCGTGCATGATGCCAGCGGGACCCTCGTTGTTGCTTCGCCACGCTTTCTCACAAGATGCAAAAAGCGAAACGCCTGGAATCACTGCCACCGAACCTGTGGCGCTGACCAGTGGCAGCAAGGTGACTTTCAAAGTGCGCGGGTTTGAACTGAAAGGGGCGACAGAAATCCGGTTCGTCAGGCCTGGTGAAGTGAGCGAATCTGAATCCGGTGCTGTGCCGATCAACGTCGAGATTAAAGAAACCAAAGATGCTGGCCAAGCGAAAGGATTGGATAACAAAACTGTCGGCAACACCCAGCTCGTTGCTGATTTAACATTACCAGCCGACTTGCCAGCCGGGTTATGGGATTATGTGGTTGTAACGCCCGCCGGTGAAGCGAAGGGTAAGGTGCGGGTGCTCGCGGCCGACTCGGTGATCGACGAGAAAGAGCCTAATAATGGATTTCGCGAAGCCCAAGAATTACTGCCGGGCAAGTTTGGTCGCGGCAGCATTCAAAGCGATAAGGATGTCGACGTGTTTGCCTTTCCGGCCAACGCGGGCCAACAACTAAAGATCACTGTGACCAGTGGCGGCCCGTTGTTGATGGACGCCCACTTGCAGTGCTATGACTCGCGTGGCCAGTTTCTGGCGGCCGCTGACGATGATCAATCGCGAGATCCGGTCGCGACGTTTAAAACGCAAGCGGACGGCATAGTTTATATCTGTATCAGCAGTGCGCATGACATCGGCGGCGAATGGCACAGTTATCTGTTGGCGGCGGAGGAAGTGAAATGATGCGGTTGTTTTGCGGAATCTTCGTTTCATTCGCTTGCTTGGTTTTTGGTACCAGCGGATCGGGCACGCTAGCGAACGACGCGCCCGTTTCCTTTCATCGTGACGTGATGCCGATCTTGCGGATCAACTGTGTCGCTTGTCATAAGCCGGGCAAACTAAAAGGCGGGCTCGATCTGACAACTCATACTGCGTTGTTGGCAGGTGGCGAGGCGGGGCCAGCGATCAAGCCTGGCGATGCCGACGGCAGTCGGTTGATCGAAACGATTCATGGCGACGAACCGGAAATGCCCAAGGAAAGCGAGCCGCTGTTGCCGCAGGAGGTTGAGCTGATTCGTCGCTGGGTCGCGCAAGGCGCTAAGGTTGACGATCCGGTCAGCAATCCTTCGCGACGCCCAACCGATCCGCCGGTTTACGAATCATTGCCAGCGGTTCACTCGTTGGCATTTTCTCCGGATGGAAACTTGTTGGCGGTTCCGGGACGCCATGAAATCCTGCTGCACCAAGCGGATGGCTCGGCAATCGTGTCACGGTTGCCGGGCGATTCGCCTCGACTCGAATCGGTCGCCTTTTCGCACGACGGGACGTTGCTGGTGGCCAGCGGCGGTGCGGCGTCGGAGTTTGGTGAGGTGCAAGTATGGGACGTTGCTAAACGTGAACTTGTTCGTTCGATCAAAGGTTCCAGCGACACGTTTTATGGCGTTTCGATTTCTCGTGACAATCGACAAGTCGCCGTCGGCTGCGCCGACAAGTTGGTGCGAGTGTTCAACGTCGCTGATGGTGTCGAAGTGATGCGCTGCGACAACCATCTGGATTGGGTGTTCGGATCGGCGTTCAGTAGCGACGGTCTGCGATTGGCAACAATCAGTCGCGACAAGGCCGCGAAGCTGATCGATGTTGCCACCGGGCATTTAATCGACGACATCAACCGCACTCGCGATCCGCTGATATGCATGGCACGACATCCGATCGACGATCTGGTTGCCATGGGTGGAACCGAAGGAAAGATTCGGCTGTTCCAAATGCAACCACGCGGCGGACGATTGGCCGAAGGCGACAACAAGGAAGAGAGTTTCGTTCGCGAGTTCGAACACATGGCTTCGCCCATTCAGACGATCGCGTTCACCCCCGACGGTTCGGCGGTGGCATGCGGTGCGGCGAGCGGTGAAGTGAGAATTTTTAAGACCGAAAGCGGGCAACGCATCGCTCAGATCAAGTCCGATCACGGTCCCGTGTACACGATCGCATTTTCCAGCGATGGGACACGGATCGCGACCGGCGGTTACGATGGCCGGATTCGGTTCTACAACACGGCCAACGGCGAAGCGGTTCAAGAATTTGCCAGCGTTGCAATCCGCTGAGTGAGTTTTTT
>DNWZ01000442.1:4882-5389 GCA_003506095.1 Planctomycetaceae bacterium
TTTTTTTAATTTTCTTTGACAGGGCCTGAAAAATCCGATTCAATGCGAGGGACAGGTCTCTGTTGGTTTTCGCCATTCAGCCATTTCGAGGGATTGGATTATGTTCGAGCTTCGTTATTCACGCGGCAAGCAAAATTGCCAAGGTTCGTCGCGTCGCGACTTTTTGCGAGTCGGTGCGCTCGGAATGGGCTCGCTCACCCTTTCAGATATGCTGAGGTCACGTGCCCAAGCTGCCACGACAGGCCAAAGCGTCAAAGACAAATCGGTCGTTTGGCTGTGGCTGGGCGGTGGACCGACGCATGTCGAGACCTTCGATCCCAAGATGACAGCGCCGGCGGAATACCGTAGCGTCACTGGCGAAGTGAAGACCAACCTGCCCGGCGTCACTTTGGGAGGTAACTTCCAAAAGATGGCGGCCGTGGCAGACAAGATGGCGTTCGTCCGTTCGTTCGCACACACCAACAGCGGACATTCCGGAGGCACTCACTATGTGATGACCGGCTACGA
>DNWZ01000068.1 GCA_003506095.1 Planctomycetaceae bacterium
GTCGGGCGTTTTTCGTTTCTACCCAGTTATTCGTGGGTTTCCAACGCTTTTCGCGGTTCGACGCCCCAAACCGCCGCGCTCTCTGTTTGCAGAGAGATTTCCGTCTCTCGGACGCAAACTTCAAGGTTGCGCTCGTCGGTGCGAAAAATCGGTCCCGAACTCTCTGACTCTCTCTTTTCGGGGGCCTCCAGAGTTAACACAGAGTTCTCGTTTGGAGCGCGCGTGAGAACGGTTGCGAACGTACAGCCCCAAGTGTTCCAGATGATCGTAACGTTCAGGGTGTGATGAACCTTGTTAGTATATGGGGAAGTCTTGCTCCGATTCGTTGAACCGCTGGATGCGGACCCGCATTCCCCGCTGGTGTGGGGGTGGCGGCCCTCAAGGGCCATCCCTACCCAATTAGGCGGACGCGACGGCAACCAACTTCCATAGCGTACCGTCAAGCACCGTCTCGTATCTGTCGCTCGACGCGACGTCAGCGGTTCCAAGATCTATACACTGAAGCCGATTCATTAGCACTCCGAGCCCATGCTCATCGTCCCAGCAGGTAATAAACTCAAAGCCAATGTCTGACACGCCACCACGAGACGATTCGTGAACGTGCACAGCTTCCAGCTTTATCAGAGGCCCTAGGCCTTCAGGGGTATCAACCAGAGGGTAGAGATCATCGATATCCTCAGGACTACTCGGAAATGCTGGCGGTGTGGCGCGGCTACGGACAGACCAAGCGGTGTACCAATTGAAGATAGCTTCTAACGCCGCGTTAACCATCGAGCGGCGACGGAAAAGCAAGAGTTCAATGGCATCTTGTTGGCTGCGTGTCGGATCAGAATTTCGCATGCGATTGTGAATGATGAGTGGGAACGTTCCGGCTGGCAACGCTCCTTCATCGTCATGCTGTGAAAGTTCGCCCGACCGAGTACCCATTTTTTGAGTAAACCGGTCAAGCACAGATTTCTCGGAAGACGCATCAAAGCCGGCGAGCTCCGGAATTGGAATCGTCGCGTTCCATTCCTCCAACTCGTCATCCCATATTGGCGGTGTACGTAGCGATTTCTCCATGTCCGACATCAATAGTTGCCTAAATCTACCAATCACGCGGCCCCCGCCGAGGGATTCACTACATTCAAAACGCGATTTCGGGGGCTCGCATGCATTAGTTACCGCCGGTCGCGATTCACCAGAGCTGCATTGTCACGGGCTAACGGAGCAAATTGCAACCCGATTCTTAATGACCGCAGTATGGTCACACGGAAACCGTTTCGTTTGCACCCCAATCCGTCGTTTCGAACTCGAACCGTGTATGACTACAGATAGACGCGGCCATTGTGGCTGCGAATGTCTGTCGCCGAGACGCTTATTGTCGCGGCTCTTTTCACGGAGGTGCGAGTTGGGCTCGTCCGATCCTTCTTCCTGTCTGTCCGCGCTGGCTCGGCGATCGGAAATCGCTTCGATTTTGGCTGCTGGCATTGTGCGAATGAAATCGCGTTTTGCAATTACAGATTCGGATATTGCCGCCGATCAAGCGGAATTGCCGACAGCTTGCCTTGAGCTTTCGCCGGAAAGCGTGCTCTCTGTGACCAACGTGGTTAACG
Source organism: Planctomycetaceae bacterium (assembly GCA_003506095.1). Lineage (GTDB taxonomy): Bacteria > Planctomycetota > Planctomycetia > Pirellulales > Pirellulaceae > UBA6163. The sequence goes on from DNWZ01000068.1 coordinate 1,596, forward strand.
ACCAGTGAGTCCGTTTTCTCGGGAGATTTTAATGCTTTTGGACATCGATAAAGAGACCGTGCTGCTGCAACGCATGACCGTGGGCCAGTTGCGGGAGAAGTACGAAGAGGTTTGGGGAGAGCCGACGAATACCCGCAATAAGCAGTGGCTCGTCAAACGTATTGTCTGGAAAATGCAGGCAAATATCGAGGGCGACATTTCCCAGCGAGCGCGGCGTCGCGCCGTCGATTTAGCACGCGGGACTGACATGCGTACGACCGCCCCAAAAGCGACGAAGCCAGCGATCAAGCCCGCCGGCGACACGGTGACGGGCTTTGTTCAGCCGGAAGACGACAGTCGCCTTCCGCCACCGAAGTCGGAACTCGAACGAGTCTACAAGGGCCAGAAGATCGTGGTGCTCGTTCTGGAGAACGGTTTCGAATACGAGGGCGTGATCTATAAGACGCTCAGCGCTGTGGCCAAGAAGATCACGGGCCAGCATTGCAACGGGTATCACTTCTTCAACCTTAACAAGAAAGGAGGCAAGCGATGAGCAAACCATACAACAACCGCCAATTGAATTGCGCCATCTACACTCGCAAGTCGACCGACGAAGGGCTCGATAAGGAGTTCAATTCGCTCGACGCCCAGCGTGAATGCGCCGAGGCGTACATCAAGAGCCAGACACAGGAGGGTTGGTATTGCTTGCCGGATCGTTATGACGATGGCGGGTTCACTGGTGGAAATATGGAGCGTCCGGCGCTCAGGCAACTGCTGGCGGACATCGAGGCCGGTAAGGTGAATTGCGTGGTCGTCTACAAGGTTGACCGCCTGAGCCGATCGTTGATGGACTTCGCCCGCATGCTCGAAGTATTCGAACGCAACCAGGTCGCATTCGNNCGGCTGATGCTCAACGTGCTGCTGTCTTTCGCTCAATTTGAACGTGAGCTGATTTCTGAGCGAACTCGCGACAAGATCGCCGCAGCCCGGCGCAAGGGAAAATGGTCCGGTGGCATGCCGCTGCTCGGTTACGACATCGACGGCCAAGGCGGTAGGCTGAAAATCAACGAGGTCGAGGCGAGCAAAGTCCGAGCGATTTACGATCTGTACCTGGAACGCGAATCGATCATGGCGACCATCGCGGAGTTGGACCAGCGCGGCTGGACAAACAAAAACTGGAAAACCAGGAAAGGAACGCAGCGAGGCGGGTCGCCGTTCACCAAAGCGACGTTATTCCGGCTCCTGACCAATGTGACCTACATCGGCAAGCTCGGCTACAAAGACGAAGTGAACGAAGGAGAGCAAGACGCAATCATCGCGCCGGAAGTGTGGCAGAAGGTCCAGTCGCTCCTTCGCCGCAATGGCCGCACGGGTGGCGTCGAGGCCAGGAACAAGTTTGGTGCATTGCTTAGAGGAATCCTGCGATGTGCCTGTTGTGACTGTTCGATGACGCCGACCCACACGACCAAGAATGGAACCAAACGATATCGCTATTACGTCTGCGTTAAGGCTCAAAAGCGTGGCTGGAATAACTGTAAGTCGAAGTCGGTACCTGCCGCCGAGATCGAAAAGTTTGTAGTAGACAAGATACGCCACGTTGGCCACGACTCGGGGCTGGTCGATGAAGTCGTAGAACAAGCCAAAATCCAATTGGAACGCGAACTGGGTACGCTTGTGTGCGAACGGGACGGGCTCGTCAAAGAACTCGAGTACTGGAACGAGGCGATCCGAATTGCCGCTCCGACGATAAAGCCCGGCGATCCAAGCTCAACATCGCTCGAGCAATTGGCTGATTGGCACGAAAGCCTTCATCGGGCCGAGCACCGACACGGGATTGTCGCCGCCAAGCTGAACGCTCTCCAGGCTCACGCGCTTACTCGCGATGACGTTGTTCAAGCACTCACCAGCTTTGAACCGATCTGGGAATCGCTGACTGTGCGCGAGCAATCCCGGATCGTCCAACTGATCGTTAAGCAGATTGATTACGACGGAGCGACCGGGCGCGTGACGATCACGTTTCATCCCGACGGCATCAAGACGATCGCGATCGAGCGTCGGCCAGAACTTCACGAGGTTGGATGATGACCAAGCCAGTAAGCGTTGATTTTCAGTTTTCGATTCAGCAACGCGGACGTGGGGCGAAAAAGCAAATGTGCGAGGGCGAAAAGGAGTCTACGAAGACACTCGAATCGATTCCTCGCATTGCTCGCTACATGGCTCTCGCCATCCACTTCGAAGATCTGATCCAGCGGGGAGTTGTCACCGACTACGCTGATCTTGCGAGACTGGGTCACGTGACACGAGCCCGCGTAACCCAGATTATGAATCTGAGGCTTCTTGCGCCGGAGATCCAAGAAGAGCTTCTGTTCTTGCAGCGGAAATCCAAAGGCGAGGAATTGCTCCCGTTCAAATGGCTTCAGTCACTTGCCGGAAACTCGAACTGGCAAGAGCAGCGAAGGCAGTGGCAATCAGGTGTCGCCAGTTGAGCCAGGGCTTGGACCGCGTTTCGCGACTCAGCCACCTTTGTCGCCGGAACTCCGAAATCCGGATGATCCGAACGCCATTCTGAATTTTTCAGATTTTCATTTTTCGCTGTGACCAGACGTGTCACAGCCCACCGGATGATAGCAACCGTGATTGGCAGTGACTTGGCCTGAATGGAATACCTCAGGATGACGGTCACGGACGGTGGCTCGGAAGCTTAAATCAGGAAAATGCGGCGTTTTCGTCACGGTCCTCGGCGTGGACACGGAAGGCCGGCCACTGCCAATCGCAACTTTTGTTCGTCAGCCGTTTGGATCGCTTGACGTTTCGATTCATGAAGGATTGTTATGGCTCACTGATTTGCCGAAGGTTTTCACCATGACTGCGGTTCGTATTCCTCGATTGTCCCGGCCCGGCGTACTCGAATCGATCGCCCCTGAGCGATTGTTCGCATTGCTCCACCCCTTTGCCGATTTCTTCGCAAGTCGGTCTGTTCCGATCATTTCTCCCGACTCGATCGACTGCCAAGCGGTCATACGCACAATTGCGCATGCGGATCGAGGCACGCCGGCCGATTTGCTGGACGCAATTTGTCTGATCGACGAGATGGCTAACTCGGTGGCGGTGGATTTGCTGCTTGAGCGTTTGTCGGGCAAGGAGCTGG
>DNWZ01000674.1 GCA_003506095.1 Planctomycetaceae bacterium
GCGGAATCCGAAACGCATCGCCAACGTGCACTGGCTGATATCGATCAAGCGAAGAAGGTTGCGATTTCCGAACTTGCAGGCCAAACGTCGGATATGGCGATGGCGGTAGCTCGTAAGATCGTTTCCCGCGAGCTGAAGGCAGAAGACCATGCGGACCTGATCCGACAGTCGCTCGATCGCTTGCCAAGTAACAATTGATAACCTTCAACGGACCTAGCGCATTAAATGACTGAAGGAATGAAACACGAGACGGTGCTAGACACCGGAGCCGAACAGCTCGGTAAGATCTATGCACATGCATTGATCGGATCGGCGAATTCGGCAGGCGTCGCCGACGAAGTTGTCGACCAGCTCGGTCGATTCGTCGACGATTATCTCGCGCAGAATCCTCAGTTGGTTTTGGCGTTTTCGTCGCCTCGGATTGACGAGACTGAAAAGGGTCGAGTGATCGATCGGTTGCTGGGCGGTGAGTTCCATCCGGTTCTGATCAATTTCCTCAAAGTGATGGCGCGGCGTGGGCGACTCGGTTACGTTTCGGCAGTGCGTGATGCGGCCGACTCGTTGCGAGACGAATTGCTCGGTCGAATCGTCGCGGAAGTGCGAACAGCCGTTCCTTTAGATGAATCGTTGCGGCAAACCGTACTTCACCGCATCGCTCAAGCGACCAGCAAAGAGGTTCGATTGGTCGAAGTGGTTGATGACCGTTTGGTCGGTGGGATGGTGATCCGAATCGGCGATACGATTTTCGATGGCAGTGTGGCAAACCAGATTAATAAGTTGTCGCGTAAAGTCCGCTCCGGATTCTCGCGAGAACTGTTGCAGCGTTTTGATAATTTTGCCGGCAACGGCGCATAGGCTCGTCACGCAGTGACGATTTTCTTATATCCTTTCAAGCATTCACCTTTGCGACTGAGACAATAACGTGAAGTTTAGCAGTGACGAAATCGCTTCCGTTTTGCAGGCGGAAATCGAAAATTTTGATAGTAAGGTCGACGTCAGCGAAGTCGGAACGGTGCTTGAGGTCGGTGACGGGATCGCTCGGGTTTACGGGCTGTCGGGCGTCATGGCCGGTGAAATGGTCGAGTTCCCCAACGGCGCGATCGGCCTGGCGTTCAACCTGGAAGAGACCAGCGTCGGCGTGATCATTTTGGGTGATTACCTGACGATCCAAGAAGGCGACGAAGTGAAGTCCCTTGGGACACTACTTAGCGTTCCCGCAGGCGATGCCGTTATCGGCCGCGTGCTCGATCCGCTGGGCAATCCGCTGGACGGCAAAGGTCCCGTGCAGACGACCGTAACGCGCCCGGTCGAAATCATCGCGACGGGTGTTGCCGAACGAAAGCCGGTTTCCGAGCCGATGCAAACCGGTATCAAGGCTGTCGACGCAATGACGCCAATCGGCCGCGGCCAACGCGAGTTGATCATCGGCGACCGCAAGACCGGCAAGACCGCGATTGCGATCGACGCGATTCTGAACCAAAAAGGCACCGGAGTTAAATGCTTCTACATCGCCATCGGCCAAAAGGACTCGGCCGTTGCTTCGGTGGTCGAAGTGTTGCGACGCGAAGGTGCAATGGAATACACGACGGTGATCGCCGCCGGTGCCAGCGCGCCAGCGCCGCTGCAGTACGTCGCGCCATATGCCGGTACTGCGATGGCTGAATATTTCATGTTCAACGGCGGCCACGCATTGGTCGTTTATGACGACTTGTCCAAACAAGCAACCGCTTACCGCCAAATGTCGTTGTTGATGCGTCGTCCGCCGGGCCGCGAAGCTTATCCGGGTGACGTGTTCTATTGCCACAGTCGTTTGCTGGAGCGTTCGGCAAAGCTGTCGGATGAACTCGGCGGCGGTTCGATCACCAGCCTTCCGATCATCGAAACACTAGAAGGCGAAGTTTCGGCTTACATTCCGACGAACGTGATTTCGATCACCGATGGGCAAATCTATTTGCAACCTGACTTGTTCTTCTCGGGTATTCGTCCCGCGATGAACGCTGGTATTTCGGTTTCACGCGTCGGTGGTGCCGCTCAAACCAAAGCGATGAAGAAGGTCGCCGGTGGTTTGCGTCTCGACTTGGCCGCGTTCCGTGCTTTGGAAGCGTTCGCTCAACTCGGTACCGACCTGGACGCCGCGACCCAGTCACAACTCGACCGCGGTTACCGAATGGTTGAATTGCTGAAGCAACCGCAGTATCAACCGATGAAGATGACCGACCAAGTGCTCAGCTTGTTCGCCGGTACCCGTGGATACTTGGATGATGTCCCTGTCAAGCAGGTCCAGCAGTGGGAAAAGGATTTCTTGTTGTTCGTACACAGCCAGTACAACTCGTTGGTAGAGGATTTGGACTCCAAGCAAGAGTTGACCGATGCGATTGCCGAACAGATCATCGCGGCAATCAAAGACTTTAAGACCGGCTACAAACCCGCGGTTAAATGACGAAAAGGGATAAGAGTTAAGAAGAGAATCACCGAACGATCGAGGTAGATCGTTCGGGGGTTGATCCGAAGTTGGGTTACAAGCAAGCGGTTGACGGTTCGTCTCGGCCGTCAGTGTGATGTTAGCGATATTCAGTTGCGGGCTGCTTGCCCGCCAAGTTTTATCGTACCGATCGTGTTTCAGTTGGTGTTTGGGATATTGGCAACCTTGGCCGCGAAAGACGGTCAAGTGTATCGATATCCTTTAAGTATAAGATTGTTAAAATCAAATACGTTTGATTGAATATTCCTCGATAAGAATCGCCGTTTCATGGCCAACGCCAGAGCACTCGATAAACGCCGAAAGTCGATCCGAAATATCCGCAAGATCACGCGGACCATGGAGTTGATCGCGACGGCTCGTTACAAGAAAGCGATGGACCGCGCTGCGGCCGTGACCGCTTACACCGAACAAATCACCAAAGTCGTGTCTCGATTGGTGGCTGCGGGCGCCGAAGTCAAACATCCGCTCTTGGAAGTTCGTGAACAGCCCGAAACGGCTCGATTGTTGGTTCTGGCCAGCAATCGTGGCTTGTGTGGCGGTTATAACGCCAGCATTCTGCGAACCGTCATGCCGCATGTCGAAGAGATGAGACGTGCGGTTCCGAAGCTGATCGTTGACGCCAGTGGCAAACGCGGTATCAACGGATTGAAGTACCGCAACGTTGCGACGGAGCAGCAGTTTTTGCAGTTCGAAGATCAGCCTCCCTTTGACGATGTCGAGAAGATCGCTTCGGAATACTTGCGTCAATATGCGACCGGCGAAATTGATCGTCTTGACGTTATTTACACAAAGTTTATCAGCACCAGTCGCCAAATTGCTGTCGTGGAAACACTGCTGCCGCTCGGCTCGTTAGCGACTGCCGGTGCTGGTGTAGCCGATGAAAGTTCATCGACCGAGTTTGAGTTTCTGCCTTCGGCCGAAAGCATTTTAGAAGAGATCATACCGACTAGTTTTAAGGTCAAGCTTTTCAAGTGTTTCCTTGATGCGGCGGTCAGCGAACAAGTCGCGCGAATGATCGCGATGAAAGGTGCCACCGAAAGCGCCGGCGACATGATCAAACAATTATCGACCGATTACAACCGCGCCCGCCAGTCGCAGATCACTGGTGAAATTATGGAAATCATCGGCGGCGTCGAGGCGCTGGCGAAGTAGCAAACTTATTGAATTGTGTGCCGCTCGATCGCCAATTGTGATCCCGCGTCGCGTTTACCCGTAACCGACCCAAAAGTGGTGTCCGACACTTTTTTGCCCATCACCCTCTGAAGTCTCATGTCAACCGTAACTGCCCCCGTCACATCCGGTCGCGTCACCCAGGTCATCGGCTCGACGTTCGATATCGAGTTTCCTTCTGGCCACATGCCGCCAATTTATAACGCTGTTAAAATCACCTCGGAACACAAAGGCGTTTCGCTGAACTTGGTCGGCGAAGTCCAACAGCACCTCGGTGGCGGACGCGTACGAGCGATCGCGCTGGGTAGCACCGAAGGGATGATGCGAGGCATGGAAGTGATCGATACCGGCAAGCCGGTTTCGGTTCCAGTCGGCAAAGCAACGCTCGGTCGAGTCTTCAACGTGCTTGGCGAACCGATCGACAAGCGTGGCCCTGTTTCCGCTGACGACTTTTGGCCGATTCACCGTCAAGCTCCCCCGGTGAACGAGCTTTCAACGAACACCGAAGTTTTCGAAACCGGTATCAAGGTCGTCGACCTTTTGACTCCGTTCGTTCGCGGTGGTAAAGCCGGTTTGTTCGGTGGTGCGGGATTGGGCAAGACGGTTATTTTGACCGAATTGATCGCTCGTATCGCGAGCAGCCACGGCGGTTACTCGGTGTTCGCTGGCGTCGGCGA
>DNWZ01000359.1 GCA_003506095.1 Planctomycetaceae bacterium
CGCGACTGCAGTTCATCGCACAGCAGTCTTAGTAACCGTTTCGCTTCCCGGTAGTGATAGGGACGCTTACCCAAACCGCCAGATAGCGATTGTCGATTCGTAACCCAGCTCAATGATGGGCGTATACTTGCGGCCTACCGGATTTTTAGTTCAGGTAATGTGTCAGTACGCCTCGATGGCGCAGAGGTCTCCGTGCTGGAATCCGATTCTGAATCAAGTGTTAATTGCGATTGGGTGGAAGACATTGATCATGATTGGACGCTCGCAGTCTCCAACGGAGAGCAACTTTGGATCGTTGAGTCCGCTGGATCCGCCGCGCCGAAGACCATGGTTGCATTGAACCAAACTCATGCTTGCTTTTGTGTGTTAAGCGATGGAAGCGTTCAGGCGATGACCCTCGAAGGCGATTCGGCTAAAGTGTATCGGCTGCGAATGGCTGAGGAGCCTAAAGAGGCGAGTTATCGACCAGGCCGAAACCTCGTAGGCGAAACCAAATCCGCGGACGGGTTAAGAGCACCGATGACGCATGCAACAAAGACGGCCGTTTTGTGCGGTGCCTTTTCATCATCGCAGCCGCGAGAGGCCTTCGTCGCAGTCAGCGCGAGTCCGCAATCTGATCCTGAACGTACGTGTCAAATTGACATTTTGAAGTTGGGGGCAAATGAAAACGAATTTGATCTTGTCGCCTCACTCCCGCTGCAGTCCATCACTGTGAAGAACCCGCTCGGATTTGGTTCATTCGCTGAGCCGTACGACGCACCCCTTACAGCGGAAGGCCGTGTTGATTTCGCGACGGGACTAACCGCTTCGAACGATCAAGGCGCCGTTGCTTTTCAATTCGTTCAAGGCAAGAACTTTATGGTCGGCAGACCGTTTCACGTCGTGATGCCAGCAAAGGACCTTTCGCAAAACGCTACACTGGGGTGGCAGGAGGCACACGAATCTGCTCGTCGCCATGTCTACATTGATGGCAACGCGGTCGAGTCCATATTTCTCGTCGACCATCCATTCCCGGCAGCGGTCACCCTTCGGAACGACATCGTGCAATTGATCAGATTGGGCGAACCGCCGTCCGCTGTGGCTTCAATGATGACGGATGCGGAACATTGCAAATCAATGAATCTGTTCGGCACTCGATCACCCGCTCTGATAAACTCGACATCAAAGAATCTCGAAACGTTCAAGGCAGAGCATCGAGTGCGTTACGCGCTACCTGATCTTAGAGACGACATCGTTGCTATCCATGGTGACAGGTCGTCTTTGATCGTCGTTGAGTCTCCGGATGCACTGTATTGTTTCAAGGGCTGGGATGACACCGCGTTTGTTCGTGAGGACGTTGAATCAGTGAGGTTGGATCGGAATGGTTACGTGGTTGATACAGACGGGTTTGTGAGAATACCAGTCTTTGAGAAAACAACATCAGCGCCGTGGTAAGTCTCGATCTACATCAGCTCCATGAATCGCCGGTGCGGTTGTATTTAAACCCAACGCGGCTGTTGTCTGGCTCGACGGACAGGCGTCGATTGTAGGCTTCGTGAATCCAATTTACGACCGAAGCGCCGTCCGTGGTCCATTTGTATATTTTGGCGAATCCACATTTCTGGTTGTCAACAAGTCGAGGTGGAATGAGGCCAGCCGTGTACGAAGTGCTCAGATAGTTGGAGTGAGTTGGCAAGATCAAGCCGATCAGTCCGCAGCGTGAATTCTTTGACGTTTGCCGCAAACTCGATGCGATTTCCCAGTCAACATGTCTGCGCTTCCACGTCTCGGTCCCGATCAGCACGACAGTCACGGTTGCATCACGAATGAAATTGTCGCGAATTCTCGTGCGGATCGTTTCGGTCGGCAATCCAGAGTCGATGTCGCCGATCTCGACCGCCCGTGAAATGATCTGCTTAGTCTGGTTTGCAAAATAATCGACAAAGTTGTTCTTGTACGCTTCGTCGTTGGCGTGGTGGTAGCTCACGAACACATTGTGACGCGGTGTAGCCTGAAATCCCGAGATCGACATGACTCTAAATTATCTCCTTTTGGGTTGTTGCCTTTGAAGGTTCAAAGCTGCGTTAATCCGAGGTGCAAAAGTTCAACTAGCTCGGCAGGGTCAACTGTCTCGAATAAACGAAGATTTTGTTCTCTTGTCAGCGGGTTGAGCCCAGTTTCCCAACCGCGATCGTCGCCATTCTGCCATGTATCGGCGAGAAACTGAACAATGGAGCGATCGTCATCTGTTGTTAAGCCGTCGATTCTAGTTTCGTTGTCGTAGTACCACCAACTTTGGTTGCGTTTGGCGAACATATCTCGCGTTTCGGGTGCATATGGCGCTTGAGATTGCACGTCCCAGGAAGCGGCCCGGTGGGAAATGCCCCGCAAGAGATTAGCCACCAACCAAGCAACACCACCGAACGCTCCTATGAGGAACACGGGCTGGCGTGATTTGGAAGAGAGCAAGATTTCCTCGAGTACACCCGGCATACGACTTGAGTACCACTTCACCGTTGGCGGTCCGTTTTCGTTGGCTTTGAGCGTCTGTTCAAAAGTGCCGCCAAGCACGACCCTCGCCACCACACCGCTGGCAGACGAGTCCGCTTGAAACGATCGCATCTTGGTCATGCCACGACACCAAGCGTACCGGTTTTCGACGCATGCGTCGCCGGCCAGGAACTTTTCGATTTCGGGTGTGAAGACTTCGGAAAGTGCCTCGTCAATGTCGGCGGGACGCGGAATCGTTACGGTTGTTGAGACCGCGTTTAGTTCCGCGAGCTGATCCTCGGTCAACTTTGGTAACGGCCAGCCTCGGTGGTTCACGATTCGCTCAAAGTTCTCGACGCCGTCCAAGTTGTTGTGCGAGCGAACGAGCTCAAACAGTCGCTGCGTGTATCCGGGAGCACCGAGGTGCCCGCCGTAAGCCAGTGATGCGCCTCGCAATAGCAGATGCCTTGAGATTTCAAGCATGGTTTGCGTCAAATGAATATCGTCCATCCCATGTTCAGCAATGTCGTTGCTTTCAGACATCGACAACGCGACCAGTCTTCCGGCAAGCGGTTTCTCGAGGGCAGAGCGTTCTAGCGGGGTCGAGAATGTAACTTTCGATTTTGCCAGACGTTGAAGCTCGCCCACGCCAAGCGGTGGATCGGGATACAGTATGTTTGTGCCATGGGGAATTCCCAACAATGTCGCCGGTTCCGGTGGCCGAAGAAAGACCATATCGGTTTCAAACTTGGATGCTTCAAGCACCATTTTGGTATGAAGGTGTCGCAGCGTTTCTTTTAACAATAGATCGACCCCCGCCGCCGCGATGCCGGGTGTGTCTCGCCAGCGAAGCCGCGGGACGTTGTCGAGAAATGGGAAACTACGGACTTCATGAGTCATTAACGCATCGACGACAGCAATCGGACGTTGATGTTCTTTGGCCAGCATCACTTCTTCTCGACACCATTCGCGAGAGGAATAGTTGTCGGTAAGAATTGCCAGCAACGAAGTTCGAGGGACCCCATTCTTTATCGCGTCGGAGAACTTTGAGCCTGTTTCAATCTTGCCAGAATCGACCCATGTCTCGACTGGCTGATCGGCGGTCAGGTGGTTGATTAACTGCTGGGCGACTTTTGGCTCGGTTCCCATATCAGATTTGGCGTGGCTCAGGAACAGTTCGACTGGAGCCGGGCTTTGATCCCCAGTTGCAGCAAAGCCATGAAGAAATCTACACAATTCAATAACGACTCGCGGCACGATCCAGCGATCTCGATTTTCGCCCCTGTCGTGAGCAAACGCACGCGCGAAGTTGACTTCCCGTAGCCGATCATCCAACGGCCAAGCTTTCTCCGAAAGCTGGATTGGTACGCAACGATGCCGTCCGGCTTCAGAAGTGGAGCACGCCTCCCAAACATCTGCGACAAACCGAGACCAGTCTGGGTCGAGAAGCAGTGTGTTATCGGCTAATGGCACAACGAAACTGTGCTTTGCAATGTCAAGTCGCTGGCTTGCAGGTGGACGCCCGTTACTTGTAAACGGGGTAAAAACGGTCGGCACGCGCAGCCCCGGCACAATGGCATCGTCGTTCAACTGCTGATGAACGTGGCGAGCTAACTCCAATGCACCGTCTGATTTCGGATGAAAGAGGAGCTGGACGAGCAATGGTTGCGTATGCATCAATGTGGACTCTGCGGTTCCTGAGTAACTGGAGCGTTTAAGTTTTGCGGCTGCAACAAGGCGAACTACTTCGCGACGACTTCACAGTAAATTCATGGCGGTGACGCCCCCGACTGATTGAGCGAGGAGTTATTCAATGATACACTTTGCGGAGGTATCCCAATAGCTAACTGAGGAGGGGGCAAATGCGAGACGATCAATACGTTCTCAATCACTGCACGACCTATTTGGCTCGCAGCGATCAGGCTCCTCGTCACGATTTCGGTTTCGGGCATTACGGGGACGGCGATGCGGGCGCCCGCATTCGGGAAGCGTGGCGGTTTCCGATTGTTGATTCTTGTGGATTGACAACAACTGGTAAGCCAGAATCTGAATTCAACGATGTCACGTTTGTCTTTCCTGATTTTGAAATGCAATGTGATTCGGTGGCGGTCGTGGGGACGTTCGACAAACTCTATCAACCGATCAGACTTCGCCGTGTTGATTTTCTTGGCGAGCCGACTGCTTACTTCGCCGTCACTGTTCCGGTGCCTAAACGCGGCGTTTTTTATTACCGCTTCATGGTCGATGGGGAGTTCTTCATCGACAATATCAACCCGCAGCGCGATCGTTTGGAAAACGGCGAGTTGTGGTCGCGTTTTTTCACATGGGAATGCACGTCCCCCGTGGTGCTTCAACGATGGCAGCTAGGGATCTTGGAACGCTTTTGCGATCACATCCTTCCGTTCCGTACCAAGCAAGGCGAGCGATTCTTCTCGTGGTACTACAAGCATCTCGCCAACGAAGCCAAGGCGGGGACGATTCGGGGGAGTTTCCGAATTGATGATTCAGCCGGAGCGGCAAACTACATCGACAAGATTCTTGCGAAAGAAGAGCGACACCATTTTGGTGACTACAACATCTGCCTGAGACAGCTTCGTCGGATCATTCAGGAACGTGAACCTGACTTTGAGCCTGAAAATGCATCCGAGAACACTTATGTCGAAATCTATAAAGAAATGGCTGCTGGCCCAATAGGCGACGTGGCAGGCTGGAATCTGAGCGAATACGGCAGCCCACGACATTTCCTGAACTTGCTTCGGCGACATGCGTTCACCGGAGCGTTTAGTCATCCGAAGTACGGCGGCAACGTGACAACCGCTGGATGGCAGTTCCTGCAAAGCCGATTCCCATTTGAGTGGCAGCAAAGCTTGGAGCAACCTTTGGGTACCAGCACAAGTTATCGAGGATAGGGCCGTAGAAAATGAGAACTGAATTTGACATCGTGATCATTGGCAGTGGAGCTGGCGGTTCGCCCATTGCCTACGAATTAGCCCGGGCGGGAAAGTCGGTGCTGATCTTGGAAAAAGGACCACTTTTTCGCCCGCAAGATGATCCGCCGGGGGCCCCCTCAGACTACAAACGCGATGAGTTGTTCGCAACCGGGCCAGAGAAGCGTCTTACGATTGATGTCGGCAACCGAGGAAGCTCGATTTTTTCAAGTCATATCGAACCGGATCTCAACGACGAGCCCCACATTTATCGTGAGCCCGGCGGAAACGACTACGCAACGATCGAAGGTTACACGGCTCAGGCAGTCGGCGGTGGAACACAGCTTTATGGTGCGGTTTCATTGCGGTTCACGGAAGCTGACTTGCAACTGAAATCATTCAACGAATCGAGAACATTGAAAGCTGACCCGAATGGAGAGGTGAAACGCGAAGCTCGCGACTGGCCGATCAACTACTCAGACTTGGAACCTTTCTACTGCAAAGCGGAAAAACTGGTCGGAATCAATGGCCAGCAAGCCGGACAGGAGAAGCCGTTTAGCCAGTTCGACACGTACCAGAAGCCACTTGCTCCCAATCCAGTCAGTCAGTTCGCGGCGGCTGGGATGGAAGTGAAGGGGATGAAGTCTTATCGAACGCCGCTGGCAGTCATCACGGAAGACCACGCGTCCAGCGGCCGGAGGATTCCACGCGACGCTGACGGTACCGCAACGCCAGAAGTTGCCAAGACTGGGTTCGTGAACCGTTACGGTTGTCCACTGGGACTGAAGTCGAACACCTACGTGGCCTTGCTTCGACCGCTTATGAATGACACTGATGTTGGTGACAATTTTGAGCTGCGAGCCAATTGTGTCGTCACGCATTTCACTCAGCAAAACGGCAAAGTGGACCGAGTACATTACCTCGATCCATCTGGGACACCACGCGAAGTCAGCGGAAAGATCGTCGTTGTTGCTTGCTCGGCGATTGAGTCCGTCCGGCTGTTGCTACTGTCTGGCGAACACGATGCGTCGTTCGCAGAGCGGCTTCATCAAGGCAGCATCGGCGGTTCAATCGTCGGTAAGTACTTCCTGACGCACGCATTCGGTGGTGCGGAAGGCAATGTGCCGGGAGTATTCGATAAGTCTCTTTCGCTCGACAGCGACTATGCCACGGACTTCTGTGCCTTACCAGAGTTTCTCGACGAACATGGCTTGTGGGCAGGAGCCGCGATCTACAATAACACCTCCGATCAGGCACTTCCCATCTCCATGGGGCGAACTCATCGCAGCCAAGACCTTGATACAATCTGGAATTCGTTTGTAAACGAGTCAGATATCAGAGGAGACGGCTTCCTAAATTGGCTACATGGGAATTTTCAGCGAGGCCTTTCCGTGAGTTTCATGGCCAATCAAGTTCCCATGCGGTCTAACAGAATTGAGCTGCATCCGCGTGTCACCGACAAATGGGGGCGGCGAGTTGCGTACATCCTCAAGGGCTGGCACGAACACGATCAGCATCTCATGAACGTGATGGCTGAGCAGTGTCGTGATATTCTGGAAAAGGGCGGAGTAGCCGTTGAAGGGCATGGACACGTCGGAAACGACGCCCGAGCCAGAATCGCGAATCACATTCTGGGTGGCATGAGGTTCGGGACTGACCCGAGTGATTCGGCTCTCAACCCAAATTGTCGAGCTTGGCAGTTCGACAATCTCTACGTTACCGACGGCAGTTTCATGCCGACCTCTGGCGGGGCAAATCCGACGCTTACGATTCAGGCAAATTCTTTTCGTGTCGCCAGCCACTTGATCAACGATGGAGTAGTTTAGTATGCGAGGCATCCCTTCTCGACGAATGTTCGACCAGCGCCCTCCCAGTGCCGCCGAAGCGATGTCGGCATCACCGCAGGCGGAGGTGCTCACAATCGATGGTCTATCGCGTGAAGCCGTAAAGGACTTGGCCGAAAGGTTCGATGGTCCGCTTGCTGAGTCTGCCGCTGAGGCCGCGCCTTCAGGTCAACGGCAGCGGATCCCCGAGGGGCGTCTCAGTTTTAAGGAACTCTACACGCAACCTGAAAATAAGGTGTTCAAGGTTGTGTTTTTTCCAGATCGCATTTTCCATGCTCAGTATCTGAACGCCTCGCGTGTTCCGCATCGCTATCGATATGCGGTGACGGATGTCAGAAGCATATTGGATGTCACCGTGTTAAAAGCTCGCCTTTTTATGGACGGGCAGTTTGCGACCAATCTACTGCGAATCGAGTATCGAGGAAGCCGCCTCATGGAGCAGACCCGCGAAAGCGGTCGGTTTATGCGTGAACGTCTTATCGCGTGGGTCAAGATCAATGGCCACGATGCAGATGGTGTCCCGGTTTCGGTAAAACACCCTGTCAAGCTGCAGTATTGCCCATGGATAGATTCGTATCAGGTCGAACTATGGAACACGCTTGAGACTCCTTCACGGAATATGAAGCATGATTTCCAGATCACAGCACAGATGGGACCGACGGCTCCTATCAACCGGGCCAAGTCATTCTCGCCATTGCTGGATGATCTCGATCATATAAAAGAAATCGAACTCGAGTTTCGAGAGGATGACGTATACGAACCGTATGGCCGACCAATCAATAATCCGAAGTGGGACCAAAACTACGAGCGGTCATATCAGGTTCCCAATTCTTCATTTCCGAATGCTCACGGCGAGAATACCGTGCTCGTCAATAACTACATGGTGAGCTTTCAGAAGGGTTGGTTCATCAATTCGGAAGATGTTCCCGCAGTTCGTTATCGCAACGCCATGATGGATTCCGACAATCCAGACCACGTTTCACCAGACGACCATCCGGAATTGAATAATCCCGCTGCTTGGACAGGAGATGTTCCTGAGAATGCGTTCACCAAAGCAAACGTGATCGAGATGAAATGGTTGTTGCAACGCGAGCTTGGCGGATCCGTCGTTTTCTTCCATGAGGTAACGATTCCCCCGGGAACCGTTGAAGGAACCCATCAGCACGTCGGCTCCGAAGAAGTCTATTACATCGTTTCCGGGAAAGGCGTAGCCTACATGGCTGCTGGTGATGACCCGGCGACCGGCGGTTATCCCAAAGTGATGCGGCAAATATATGGACTGTTTGACACGGAGTGCGTCGAGCTACCTGTAGGACCCGGTAACGTCATTTTTACCAAAAGCGGCGGCATGCATGGTATCAAGAATGACAGCAGCGAGCCATTGAAATTTGTGGCGTTTCTGTACCACAGTACCTAGAGCAAAGATTTACTATGCGATTCAGCCCTAAAGATAGAGTCAACGTTGTCCCTCCCGGTACAACTCCCGACTACGACGACAATAATCCGCTTCATCAGTTGATTCGTGTTTATGAATCAGTGCAGCTTGCTGCCGAACGTGAGCATTACTCGCACGAACTGTTGGAAGTCCTCTTTCCGTTTGAGGCGCTAGAGTTTCACGGACCTCAATCACCGAACGAAACCGTAACTAATCCGGTCGATCAGGATTTTGTTGATTTTCAGAAACAAAACATCCAGTCGTTTGTCCTCGGTGACATGCACCTCGTCCGTGGGTGGGTGACAGTTGATGAATGGACAGGGCCATTTTTGCGATTGTCATACCGAGGCGGACCCGATTCCGCGCTGTCGAAGCTTTCGGGGCACACACTTTCAGATCATATTCGTGTTTACTTGAAGGTCGCATCGCTTTTGACCTCGGTGCCGCTGACCGTTCCGTACAATCCAGATAGTGATCGGTACGAAGTCGAGTTGTGGAACTACCCGGGAGACAACCTCGAAGACAAACTGGATACTCGAGGCAGAGGAGCGCTTGCGACTGGTGCGTTACAGATTCGACCAGACCTGATCCAAGGAGCATCGGATACATTCGCTCGTGAATCCGTTTCCGACCGACCGATTCCGTCACTCTCTCCCAACCACCTGATGCATCCCATCAACGCTCTACGAATTGAGCTTGCGTGGGCGGATGACTCGCTAACCTATTGGGATTCACGTGGCGGCAAAAATCACATTTTTGAATTTTCTATGGCTGTACGAGGGTGGGACCACTTTTTGAAAGTTGGCTCCAGCCCGAATCCGCACGGAGGTGTTGGCAAACTGGAATATCGCAACCTGCTGTCCAACTACTTCGAGTTTCAAAACAGTGGCCAACTCGGAAGGACGCCGCAGCCTTGGAGTCGAGATGCCTTTGGCAGCAAGTCTCACGGTGGTCGTCGCGAGCCCTTCCTTGCCGTTGACTATATGGACCTACACATCGTCCCGCCGAATGGTGGAATCGGCATCCATCGCCATCGTGACAATCAAGAAATCTTCATGGTGCTGGAGAATGAAGTTGTCATGATTTGCGGAGACTGGTGTGAAATGCCGTTTCGGCAAAGAGCATTCGAGCTGCGTACTTTGCGAGCAGGTCATTTCGCATTGCTTAAGGCCGGACAGCTGCACGGACTATTGAATCCCACCGACGAAGATATTCCACTTCTCATGTTTGGTGGATACGACTGAGCCAGCACAAGGAAAAGACGATGGAAAATAGCAAACAGGGCGCGACGCTACACGATGGTGGCGCTACGTTCCGCACATGGGCTCCTGCCGCTCAAAACGTCGTTTTGCGGGGGACTTTCAGTAGTTGGAATGATATCCAACTCGATCGAATCGAGGACGGATACTGGGCAAAATTCGTACCCGGCGTTCGTGACGGTGATGAATACAAGTTCATGGTGACTGGGACTGGATCATCCGGTTTCAAACACGATTCGCATGCTCGTTCGATTGATCGTGGCGGTGCCCGCAATTGCTCCGTGACTAACCCAAGTTCGTTTCCTTGGCATGACAAGGGTTGGAGAACACCGCCATACGAACACTTCATCATATATCAGTTGCACGTTGGGGCGTTCTTCGCGACCGATGACGATGGTCAAGACGTGCGAACGGTTCGGGTCGCCACGTTCTTGGATGTCATCGAGAAGATACCCTATCTTGCGGACCTTGGCATCACGGCAGTGCAACTTCTCCCGATTCAGGAATTTCGTACGTCACGAAGCCTTGGCTACAACGGAACCAACTATTTCGCGCCTGAGGTTGACTACAGTTTCTCACCTGGTGACGCCAGTTTCGTACGCGGATTCAATGCTGCCAACAAGCTGCTCACTGATCGAGGGTTTGCTCCGTACGAAGCAGGGCAATTGAATTGCCAAACCAAGCAGCTCATGGCCCTCATCGACTTACTCCACGTCCACGGCATCTCGGTACTCTTCGATGTAGTTTACAACCACGCGGGTGGCGATTTCGGCGATGAAGGAATATACTTCTACGATCGGCAGCCCTTTGGCGATCACAATCGCAGTCTCTATTTTACGGATCGCGAATGGGCTGGCGGTCTTGGATTTGCGTATTGGAACGATGTGGTCCGGCAATTCCTGATCGACAACGCGAGATTCTTCATCGACGAGTACCATGTTGACGGCTTTCGATACGACGAAGTAACCGTGATTGACCACTTCGGAGGCTGGCGATTCCTTCGCGATCTCACAGACACCGTTCGCTATCACAAACCTGATGCCCTGCAGATTGCTGAATATTGGGCAGACCAGTCGGCAGTGGTGCGTTCGACCGAGCACGGAGGAGCGGGATTCGACTCAGTTGTCGACTCCGGCCTAAGAGGAGCCGTTCGCAATGCACTCAAGCAAGCAGCAGGCGGGAACGACGCCTATGTAGATTTGAATGCAGTTGTGAATGAACTCTACCCCAAGCATGGCGAGGCGTGGCGGCACGTGCCTCACTTGGAGAATCACGACATCGTGCGCGTCAACAACACGAATGACCGTGATCCTAGAATCGCAGCATTAGCTGGCGGTGAGAACGCTCGTTCATGGTATGCACGCAGTCGCTCACGTTGGGCAACGGGTCTGCTCTTAACGTCGCCGGGAATTCCGATGCTGTTCATGGGGCAAGAGATGCTAGAAGACAAATATTGGAGCGACAGCCCAGATCACTATCTCGAATTCCTCATCTATTGGCAGGGACTTGAACGCGACAAGGCAATGCAGGACCAGCTTCGATTCGTGCGAGAACTATGTTGGCTGCGTCGTCGTCATCCCGCACTTCGTAGTAATGGATTCGACGTCCACCACCGACCTGACTCAAATCGAGTCTTCGCCTTCCATCGCTGGGTCGAGGGAGTTGGACGCAATGTTGTTGTCGTAGCCAACCTCAACGAATCAAGCTTCTCCTCTTATCAGATTGGTTTTCCGCTGGACGGAAACTGGATCGAAGTTCTCAATAGTGATATTTACGATCATTGGGTGAACCCAAATTCAATCGGAAATGGTGGGAGCATTGTTGCAAACTCAGGCCCCTTCGACGGACTGTCAGCGTCAGCACATATTACGATTCCTGGTAATTCAATCCTTGCGTTCAGTCGCGACAGGGGAGATCAAGTTTAGGCCAATCATGGTGGGCTATTCAAATGTAGCGATGCCTACTGCGCAGTAGACCGAGCGCCTTGCAAGCTGCAAATCCTGCAAGGCTGTCGTCGGAAACGGGCCACCGCGAACAGGGCGATATGCACACGGCGGTGTTGGGCTGGCTTGGTGGACGAGCCAGTGCAACAATTCGTCTTCCAAACGCAATCAGTCTCCGCTTACTTTGCCCTTTCCAATACTTCAGGTTCAGAGTTGCCGATCCAATTGACCTCGACGGTCTTGCTTGGCAGCGAGTTGGCTACCGAGTCGACCGACCTGAATCAGCGTTATACTTACGAACGTTTGATCGCCCCTGCTAAGCGAATAACCCCGGGGCTCTCTGGCGACTCTTTGACACCGGCTTTCCAGGTTATTCGCCAAAAGCACCAAAGAGCCATAACCCAGCCCAGAGAAAACAGTCGAGTTTCGTGAGGTGTCGGTTTCACTCAACTTCTCTGTTTGGTTAGGAAACTGACCGCCAGGGGTAAACTCCGAAAGCCGACGTTTTGCAGCTCGCGAAACGTCGGCTTTTTTCGTGTTTTCTTGGCATTTGCCTGCTTTCTCCGACTCTCTGGCGAGAGAGTTTCCGAGCGCTCGATCGCCGTTCTCGGGGTGATTTTGGAGAGAGAATCGGCCAAGACTCTCAGAGATCTCTGGGTTATGGCTTCCGGCTCTGGGTAATTCGCGTTCCGGCTCACTTAGGATTCTTTTTTTCACCTGTTCCGGCCCGGTCGGGCCGGATGGTTTCGGAAACTCCGATTGTGGGTAATGCGCGCCCGTCTCGCGGAATCGCATAGCTAAGAAAGGGAGTCGCTGATGTTTGCGACTCCGCTCTTGGCTCTGACGGAGGCGTGTTGCCATTTCTGATTCCACCCATTTGCCGGCCCCTCGGGTTGAGCCGGCTACGATTCGGCTTCGCGGTATTGCCGCGATTTTGGCCCGCGGTGTCCAGCGTTTTCGCGACTCGGTCGAGGTGCCGGTCGACGATCCGACTGTTTCTCAAAATCTCGCCGACTCTTTACCCGAGCCGCTTGAGATCTTTGCCGATCCATCGCTCTCTGTGTCTCACGACGTCTCCGACCCCGGTGGTCGAGACGAGATTTCGATCCCCTCGAACCCGTGAGGCAAACATTGAAGAACGAACTTCGATACCAACAAGTCGCCGCGCTGTTATGCCGGTCGCTTAAACGCAACCGGCACTTGATTAATGATCGCCGAGACGATTCGGTCGCAGAGATGACAGAGATCGAGCCGGCGACGGCAGAGACCGAAGAGACGATCCCCGCGAAAGAAGCAGTCGGAGGTGGACGATGACTCCGAAGGTTGCTGCCGAAGTCGCTCGGTTGCCCGACATGACCGTCAACGAACTGGTTCGACGATACGAGCAGGTTTGCGGCGAAGAATGTCGCAGTCGCAACAAGCAATACCTGATCCGGCGACTCGCTTGGCGATTGCAAGCCAACGAAGAAGGCGGACTGCGTCCCGAAACGATCGGCAAGGCACTTGGCTTGTCGGTCGATGCCGAGGCCCGCGTCACCGCGCCGCGCGAGAATCGCAACGTCCAAGTCGTCGCAACACCACCGACCGCATTTGTCGATTGGGATCCGCGATTGCCGCCGCCAGGCAATATGCTCGAACGGCAATACAAAGGCCAGATGATTCGGGTCGTCGTGCTGCACGAGGGCTTTGAATA
>DNWZ01000324.1 GCA_003506095.1 Planctomycetaceae bacterium
TATTCCCATTCTGCTTCGGTGGGTAGGCGGTAATGCAGCTTAGAGGACGCCGCCATTCGCTCGCAGTACTCGGTTGCATCGATATGCGATACATGAGTAGCAGGATGCTCGAGCCTGCCAGCATCAGGATCATCTTCAGCCCAAGGATTAGTGCCCATGACGCTTGTCCACTGACCACGAGTGACGGGAGTTTCGGCTAGATAGTACGGCGCCGATATGACAACTTCGTGAGATCGGATTGACTCGTTGCGCGACATCGCCTTTTCACCAGACCCCATGCAAAAGTTCCCCGGTTGAATCAGCCTAAATCGCATTCCACCGCGATTCGTAAAATTGGACGGTAGGTTACTCGATGGCTTTCGCATTGATCATACCTCGGCGCAATAGATGAAGAACGAACAGAAACAGCAGCCATTATTGCGAGCGATCTGGCGACCGCAAAAAATGACCTGCCCATCGTCAAGTCGCGTCTCTGCTCCATACGTCCGTATTGCAGACCTCGCCTTCCCTCAACTTGATATGCCGCAAATACTTTTGACCAAAAGCAAGAAGGGATCGCCTGCGGCTCCCACAAGCCTACTAGGTGCCGTTTCAACACGTCTGAAACAATGCAGGTCGAATGTACCGGTATCGCTAGCAGTGTTCACCATCGCCCATAGTTTCACGATGGAACATCCGCTCTTCCGGGCTAGAGCGTCCAATTCACGTATTCGATGCGCAGCGTCGCAAACGCTCGTTTCAGAAGCACTGACCGTCCTGCTAACAGCGTTTTTCTCCCAGCAAGAGTGAGCCAACAACGCGTCAGGATTGCTGAGCCAAGTTACAAATGGCACAGATAGTCAGACCTGTAACCTCCGTTTTGTCATGGCGTGATATTTGTTGTAAATCGCCGTTGCAGCGACGATTTCGAGCGACGTCGTGCGTTTGAAGGGAGCTAATCGCATCACCGACGATCCTATTACGATTTTGGAACTTGCTAAGCGAGACGCTACAACAGCCACTTATCAAAGCCAGGCGGATTGCTTGGCCACCTGCGATACGAACAAACCATAGCCCAGGAGTCCGTCTACTATGCCTGTGAGTCAGTTAGATCAATTATGTGACGTACATGACAACCGTCCGGCCTCAAAGCCACTGATCGGCGTCCTTCCGTTTTACAGTTACCAGTGCGAGTTTGTGCCACGAAAATTGAGCTATGGTGAATGGGTTATCCTTCACCGCGATTCAGATGCACGTGCCTTTTTGAGTGCCGAGTATCGCGACGATCCATCTTCTGAGACCGTTTACCGCGTCAGCACGACGTTGTGCGATGGCACGGCGGAGTTCGCACGCCTGATCGATGCGGAGCGGTTCGTTTCGACAATGCTTCGTTGCAATGCAGGTCGAGATCACAACACCGGCAATCCAAGATGCGGCTTATTACTTAGCGAGTTATGGTGGTTTGCAAAGTTCTCGCTCTTCCATAAACATCGGCTAATTGCCTAGCAAAAACCGCTGACCTGGGGCAGGCCGCTGCGAAGTGCCATCTTGAAGTTCCATGAACGTTTTTCGGCGACTATACCCAGCAGTGATCGAGAACGTTGTGCGCAGGAGCAAGAAATCGTAACGGTGCCAGTGGCACCGTTGCAGACAGCCTTTCAAGTGTTAGCTTGGATTAACTTTGACGCATCAAAGATTTCTCGAACACAACGATTTTGGTGATCGCCAGCGATATCGATAAAACGGGAGCAATGTATCGGGGCCATGTGCGGCTCGCTCCAGTTTCCTCTTTTGAAGGTTGTTTCGATGGCTGTTAACGATTCTGATTTTCCGGCACTCGACGGTGCAGCAAGCCAAGCGACCTGGCTCCGGCCTCCTGTGTCACCGTTTGCATCGTACCACGGCGAGTTTTTCGCCAAGGCCTTTCCCGATGATACATGGGAAATCAGCCACCGCGATTCGCACGGCTCGGCATTGCTATCCAGAGCACCGCTCGTGCCGGGACCGTGTGGCCAGCAGTGGCTTGTCGCGCATTCGCTTTGTAGCGGTGTATCAACATTCACGACGCTGCAGGATGCAGAAGGCCACATCGCTGTGATATTGCGACTGAGCGCTCGACATGCTTGCGAGTCAGGCATCTGCAGGGCGACAATCGCACACCTGGTTGATGGTTGGGACACGAGCGCCTAAAACGCTTTTAAGCAAAGAGCAAGCTCGTCGTTTAAGCAGACAGCAAGATTCCGTATCTTGCTTTTGCAACATACGGATGGTGGGACGGGCTGTGCCAGCGACGCCAGTCCGAGCATTGTTGTAGTGGCGACGCCAATTGTGGTTTAAACACGCAGCCAACCCATTAACAGCGTCCGACCGATATGACATTGCATTCGCACACAACGGCCGGCAGGTTTTGGTCTGAAAGCTGCCAGACGTGGGTATCCATGGCCGGCCAATACAACGGCAAACATTGTTTTCGCTAACGATCGTTTTGTCCATGTTGATGGTTGTTAGTGAAACCAGCCCCGAGGCGATGCCTGCAAAATCGGCCCAGCGGTGCCCCATGTGGCCGAAATGCTTGCAAGTGGCGAGTGCACGCAAGGCCTCATTCATTTCGATTCAAGCGAATCGTTTGCCCGCTCTCGTTTCAGCCTTGCAGGTTGTCGCCACTATTGGTCATTTCGCGATTAATGCAACGCACAACGAGCAACGTTTGCTCATCGGTACTGGCTACATAAGCGTCGGTAGAAACGTCGTCTCAAGCAGCGTGTGAAAAGTCACCAAATTATGGTGATGCATCAAATTCGGCGAAATCATCTCCGTCGTGTAGGTTTATTTGGTCCAACGGTATTTGTTATCACCGTTAAAGATTTTGTACGAATCGAAGGAGTTACGAAATTATGAGAGAACCGCTCTGGTCAAAACGTGATTTGGAGAAATTGAAGAATCTATATGAAGGCGGGGTGCCGACTTTCGCCATCGCAGCGGATTTAAATCGGTCTCTGTCCGCAATAAGAACACAAGCGCAGATTCGGGTATTTCGCCGTCCTAAAGGATTTGGAAATCGGGAAATCGCTGCATTGCGCAACCGAGCAGTGGACTGCGGACTCGACGCGGACATCCTGCCACGTAACCCAACGGCCTTGAGGATTCTGATTTGGTTGGCGAATGACGATATCTGCGCGAAGCGTGATCTGGACAAGTTTCTGTCGATCGAACAATCAACGCGAAATAAGGCAATTCAATTATTGAAAGCTTGTGGGCTGGTTTTCGTCGACGATTTTTCCCGCTCGGGCGAGATCATTTTGACACGACGTGCATACCGATCCCGGCCAGAGCCTGGCTTCGCCGATCCGGCAAATGTTCGCAATGGTATTCTTCCATCGATGGCCGAACTGACCGACGCTCTCGACACATGGGTTGCGGCAAGCTGTCGTAACCCAGCATCGCTCGATCGATACCGTGACTTTGCTATTCGGCAACTGCTCAACACCCAGTCCGGTGATATCAAGCATGACGCATTTTTTTCGATTTTCNNTTGATTCTCGAAATGCCAGTCGAGGCATTGGCGAACAAGGTACTCGTTGCGAGTTTTCCTCCAGCCTTCGCGGCTGGAGGCTGCGGACCGAGTGCGTTTCCATTATCTCGTCCGCATTTGTCGAATCCGTATTGGCCAGAATCAAGAATCCAACGGCCTGTGTGCGGGATCAATAGCGGTTAGATGGGAGCCGATAGAAGGTTCGGAAACGCATCGCCGCTTCATTTCGGCAGCGATCCGATCTCGCGACGATCGATCGAGCGTGATCCGAATTGGTAGGCTGCCGGTGGACGCATCGGCCTTACGCCATACGGCGACATGCGTGATCGGTCCCCGTCGCGGAGGCATCAGCCGGGCGACAATTCCCAATAGCTTTGGTGAAACGTCTGCCGGAATGCCGCAGAGCAATCCATCACCTCGCCCGCTCATGTCTGCAGCGAAACGGGCCAGGCCCTGGAACAACAAGTCGACCGCTTTAACGAGCGATTCACGGTCGCTGTCGGCGAACAGCCCAACCTGCTTCGGTTCGCCTAGCAGAATCCGCAGATCCCCATGCTCAACTCCCAGCAGCGGTAGATCCGTCATCTGTTCGATCCAGCGTTTGCGGCGACCAGGCGTTGCGACCAGCTTTGCTGACTCGATAATTTCAACAGCACCCTACAGGCCAAGCCGAAGTGCTTCTGCGTATCGGCAAACAGCACCAGCCGAAACGCTTCCGAGTTCAACACCGCTGCCTTGCGGCGAGATCGCTAGAAAAGCGTCGACAGGCAAACTGGGATTCGTCAACAGATTCACCGTATTTACATTCTCATCGCATCGAAAGACCGGTATTCAAAACGGTGTCGCGGTCTAGGCTAATCGCCGGGCCTGGGATTATCTACCTCAATCAATGCGACTCACCTCGCTTGAATGATCAATGCGCGTCGATGCTTTGCTGCTAACCGTTCGGTGACTCGCTTAAGTGTCCACCGCGATCGGTGTGGCGGACAATCTTGTGATCCGTCAAATCGAGCACCGGTGGCTCGCAATCGTCTCCCATAGGTGGCAGGTGATCACGGCCAGGAGTAATCGCTCGGTGAACGCCAGGGCTAGCGTCGGCGATTTCACCCAAGATTCTTTGGTTTGGCTCGGTTACAGGAGACCGGGTTGTAACCGAATGCGTGCGGAGCATTGCATCAATCGCCGCAGGCTCAACCACTCAACGATCGCTACCATTGATCCTGCAACCACAACAGTTGCAACGATTAAGTTCAACACCACCGCTCACCCGGTCACGTCGAGTCAACGCGACTATCTCCCCAGATCAGATCGCGGCTTTGGTCCAATGCTTTGCTGACCAAAGGACTTTAACATTGGCTCCGTTCGTTCCTCGCTCCGCAATGTCAA
>DNWZ01000491.1 GCA_003506095.1 Planctomycetaceae bacterium
GTCGACTTTCAGTTCTCAATCAAACAACGCGGCCGCGGGGCCAAAAAGCGAATCGTAGAAGGGGCAGCCCAATTGGACGAGTCCAAGCCAGCACTCGAACGCATCCCCCGCATCTCGCGATACATGGCACTCGCGATCCACTTCGAGGACCTCATCCGGCAAGGCGTCGTCACCGACTACGCCGACCTCGCCCGCCTCGGGCACGTGACAAGAGCCCGTGTTACGCAGATCATGAACCTACGGCTCTTAGCACCTGAGATACAAGAATCGCTCTTATTTACATCTTGCTTTCCAGAACAACTAGACCTTCGTACGCTGCAAAGAGTCGCAAGCGAAAAATGCTGGAAAAAGCAGGTTGCGCTATTGGAAAACCAAAAGGACTGAGTCTCCGCAACATGGTTAGGCCATTAATCAGGACCGACGACAGGTCTAATTTTCGACGCTTGCTTGTACATAATCTGGCGAGCCCACTGGTGACCATGAGCAATACCGGAAAGCAAACGATAGTTTTCATCTAGCCCCAAGACATCCCGGATCATCTCCGTTGCTCCAGGCATTTTAATTCCAATCCCACTTTTGCTATCTGGGGGAACGGTCAGCGAGAATCCTGCCGCTGTCGCTTCTTGCTCAAGAAGAGTGATCTTCTTATCGAACTCGAATTCCATTGCCGAGTCAGCAATACATGACGCAAACTTGCGGCATTCAAGTATTCCACTTCGTTTGAACGCAAACACTCGTGCCTGTCGCTTCAAAGGGTCTGTGTCCGGGTCAACTAACCAAGCTCCGATAGCACAGCTTTCTAGCATCGATCTAATGCATGTGAAACAAGCGGTAGCGGTCGCTGGCTCAACAACAAGCTTAGTCAGTCCGATGAGGTGGTCACCGCCATCCTCAATTGAAAGCGCGGCATGGGATGCGGCCATCATTACAAAACGGCTTGTGGATATGGCTTCCTTAGCCGCCACGGAGTCCGTAGCTGGCGCAGCAGGCCAAGCACGAACAACTTCCGTCACGCCATCGAGGTACTGCTCAATTGCCATGCACATTGCTCGAACTGCATCGCGCGTACTGCTCATTCGTTTCCTTCCTTAGCGTTCAAATTTCCCGCCCAAGGGACGAGTTTCGTCGCTTGCGTTGCGTATTCGCAGTCAACATCGCGGCGAAGCATCTTGCCCCTGTAGCCGATAGAAGCAAGAAACGCCTGCTGAAGAATTCCGCCCGTCTGATACCAAAGGTCGCCGCGTTCTTCGTCACCGTTGGTACGGCTGAAAAGGCGCTCCGCTTTTTTGGGTTCGGCATGTACCAATGCATTTCGTACATCAGCTAGCACTTCGACCAAATTCGCGAGATTGAAAGCCTTGGCATAGGCGCTAATCGCAGCTGATTTTTGGGGAATGTCGCAGCTGATATTGTTTAGAGACAGCAGCCAGCGTATTTTGTCGCTCGCTGGCAGTGACTTGAATCCAGATTCACTGCAAAGCTTTCTAACCAATACAATCTCAAGCCAAGCCAGGCATTCAAGGGAAGACTGTTGCAGGATAATAGCTCCCTCAACGCCGCCGGCGCACTGTTCGGACTCAACCAGCCAATGGCTTGCAGTTTGCAATGCAGGTCCACGCGTTTTGTCTTGAAACGAACAATACATCGATTTGTAAAAATCGCTGAACGAAGAACGCATCATTTTATGATACCAGGAAATTGCTCCACCGTTCCGCATTGTCTTGGTAACAGATAAGCGGGTTTCAATGAGATTTCCGGAGGAATCGTAGATCCAAGGTCCGAGGAGACCGACCCATCGACATTTCATCAAGCTGAGAACCCGAAACAAGTGCGAACCCACTTGTTCGATACTCTCTAAGTTCGCTGGTTCAATGAACTCGCAGCTTGCTACATGAGTTGGTTCGTACACAACGCTACGCGGTGTCGGTTCACTTTGCAGTGCGTCGATTACAATCTTGTGATCGTCTACCGTTGATTCGAGTCTCCCTAAATAGGAATGCTTCCCACGGTTCAATGGTTCGCCGTGCACATGCGGCCCGTTGATGACGATAAAAACTGCCTTGAGAGCAGCTGAGCTTTCGCCAATCTGGTTTGTTTGCGAATCAAGATACCCGGAGATTTCGCTTCCAGAGTTTGTAACCTTACATACCACCTCTCCGAAGGGCTCGCCGCAGTCGAACGTCGCGTCGCTCAACCCAGATTCAAACCAAGCCTCCAAGAAATCAGGAGTTTTGTGAGGAACAAACTCAAACCTAAACTCAGGAGCCGGGTGCATGCAAAATATGATCTTCGCTTTGCCTGCTTGTGTGCGAGTGTCTTGTCGGAGGACTGTGTCACCTTCCCAAAACACGAACGGCGACTGATCACTGGAGAGATGAATTGGCGGTTTGAGAGCATCCGGCAAAGCTCTGGTTGTTTGGTCGTCCATGGATCACTCATCATTCCTGGAAGGTCTCTGCTTCCTGCATCAAAATTCACATTGGGCTAAAGACATCTGGAGCCGCACTCTGGTTCAGTAAAAATGCGACAGTCCAAATGTGGAGTCATTTTGGCGTTCGCGTTTCGGACCGCAGCGTGTACTTCGCCAATTGCTCGGCCACTCTTTGAAGTTCATCTGAATTAAGCGTTGCTAGGGCCCTGAACACTTCCGGTTGCTCAATGATCCGGTCAGCAATGCGCTTGGGGACGTGGTGGGCGAGCAGCAATAGCTCCTCTTCGTCCGCCTCCAGTACGTCCGCAAGGCGGTGGATCAGCGACTCGGACGCCGTGCCCTCGAAGTCGAGTTTGTCGTTCTCGACTTTGCTCAGATACGAAAACCCGACGCCGACCAACGGAGCCAGTTGGCGGAGGGAATAGCCTTTTGCTTTGCGGAGTTCACGAATTCGGTCGCCGAACTTGTCCATCTTCATTCCCTGCTTGTTCCAGTGAGGCTAGCATTGTACGATTGTAGCAGCTTGCAGGCAACATGTGGCCATGCTTGGAGGTCATTTCTCAGAATCACCCAATTGATGGAGCGAACGGTTGATGACCGAGCTTGGTCGCGCGGGATTCTCGCCCAAGCAAATCGAAGAGATGACCGGCGCGGTGATGAATCTCGCAAGAGCCACCGGTACCGATGCAACCCTCAGCTCCGGCATCATGGCAGCCACCATTCGACAGTTCGGTATGGCAGCTACCGATGCTACGCGCGTTTCCGATGGACTGACAGCCGCGGCCAACAAGTCGTTCAACTCGGTGGAATCACTCGGTGAAGCCTTGTCGTATGCAGGCCCCGTGGCTGCCAATGCGAACATGAGCCTCGAAGAGACGCTTGCCATTCTCGGCACGCTTGGCAACCTTGGGATTCAAGGCAGTGAAGCCGGTACCGCACTGCGTCGTTTGCTGACGTTGAGTGCGTCCGAGTCTGAGAAGTTCCAAAAGGTCTTCGGTGTCGCCACCAAAGATGCCCAAGGCAACGCGCGCAACCTCGTTGATGTGCTTGGGGAAGTGACGGCTGCCACCGCCAACATGGGCACTGGCGATCGCGCCGCAGCATTCAGCGAAGTCTTTGGTTTGCTTGGCATTACGAGTGCGTCAGCCATCGGTAAGTCCGTTACCGACACGAGGCAGTTGCTTGGCGAGATCCAAAAGGCCCGTGGTATCTCGGCCAAGACCGCTGCTGATATGGATTCGGGAATCGGGGGTGCCTTCCGCATCCTCAAGAGCTCCATCGAAGGTGTGGCCATCGCGATCGGCGAGTCACTCGATCTCTCAGTGACCAAGATGATGAACGCAATCTCGCGTGCACTCTCCGGACTCACGGAATGGATCGGTAAGAATCAAGAGGTCGTCAAGAAGGTCGCTCTCATCATTGCCGGCGTGGTTGGCGTCGGCGCAGCATTCATCGGTATCGGAAGCGCTGCCGGAGTGGCTGCATTCGCCGTCGGTGGCCTGGCTTCGATGTTCTCGCTGGTGGGAACCGCGATCGGTGTCCTTGTGACGATGATTGGCGCTCTGTTCACGCCGCTTGGTTTAGTTGTCGCTGCCGTCGCGGCACT
>DNWZ01000492.1 GCA_003506095.1 Planctomycetaceae bacterium
GGCCAGCACTGCAACGGATACCACTTCTTCAAGCTCAACAAAAAAGGCGGTGACAAATGAACAAGGCCAACATCAATCGCCAATTGAACTGTGCGATCTACACCCGCAAGTCCACAGACGAAGGGCTCGACAAGGAATTCAACTCGCTCGACGCCCAACGCGAATGCGCCGAAGCGTACATCAAAAGCCAAACGCAAGAGGGCTGGCATTGCGTGCCCGATCGCTACGATGATGGTGGATTCACGGGTGGTAACATGGATCGTCCCGCGCTAAGGCAACTGTTGGCGGACATCGAATTCGTTGTGAGCTTACCGTTCTTTTTTCTGGAATAAGGTGAACTGGATCTCATCGCCATTGTCTCTAGAATGATGGAGCAATTCGAGAATAGGCGGAACGATGAAAGCAATGGTATGAATGCCACTTCGGCGATGACGCCATCCGAAACAGAATGGTCCAAGGTTCTTACCTTGAACGGCTTGAACTTCACGTACGAGCCTGGGGATCGGAACGCCACGAAGCCCGACTTTCGTTTCCAATTAAGCTGCGGCACGACAGTTTTCAGCGAGGTAAAGGAGTGCACGCCCAATGAGCTTGACCGAGATGTGCTTTCAGGTCACCGTCTTGGATTCTGGGGCGCTCGCGAGGGTCGTGACGAACAGCGTCCAAGTGGTCGAGTTGACCGAACCGGATGGGGCGGGCACTTTCTCAAGGCAGCCAAGCAATTGGAAGCTGCTTCGCAAGATGGATTTCAAACGCTGGTTGTGTTTCGTTCTTATTCGCTAACTGCCGACCTTGATGGCACTGACATCTTGCTGTTTCTATTCGGCTACAACTACCGACGTACAAGTGCGACTAGTTTTAGGATTGAATGCGAAAAATGGGGCGATGGCTACAGTCCATTGCCCATGGCCTCGTTCGATCAATTCGCGAATGTGAGCGGATTGGTCTATTTGAAGGGCCAAGAGTTTCGGCTGTTTGCAAATCCACTTGCGAGAGTGCCACTCAATTCTCAGTCGTTTGCATGCCTTGCTGGCTGTAGTCAGGTATCGGAACTCGATTTTGCATCGACTTACCACGCAGTTTGGCGAAACTGGGAGCCTGGATATACGCGACTAGCTTGCGATTCGTAAGACGTGTTACGTCAATCGTTAGACTCAAATATTAAGTGTTTGCTGGCCTCCAATAACTGAATCAACGTCGGCATCGGTAAAGCAATCAGGCTGCACCTCCTTCAGTCGCTTCTGCAAATTGAAGGTGCGCTGGTGGGCTTTCCGCAAGACCGTTTGGTAAATCATCGGGATGATGGCTAACTGATTTCCGTAGTCGGTTCGCTCAAGCCCAGGCTCAATTGTTGCCCCCAACACGTAGGCGACAATTTCAGTCGACGCAGATACCTTGCCACCCTTTCTAATCTCCTTGGCGTACTCGCGTGCTTGGTCAGATTCTTTTTGGGTGACGCAAAACCCACCTCGCTTCAACTCAAGCAAAGCGACTTTGCGGATTCCAGAGATCTCACCGCTTGGATCGTATGCGTCAGCGCAATAGGCTCCGATCGACGTTTCGGGCAATACAACGAAGTCGGGACGCTTTTTCGGCGGCGTGTAATCCTTGCCTCCTAAGAATTTGCCGATGATTTCGGTCAGCCCCCGATTCGACCGAAAATCAACTGCTTCATACTCGGGACCGAAAATCCAAAGCCCGCGTTCGAACAGTGGTTGGAGATCATGAAGTTCGTCAGCATGAGGACTTTCAACCAAAGTTTCCATTCTTGAGATTAACTTCAGTCGACGGTCGAGTTCATCGAGAACGATCTCAGCGTTGCTGGCCGTCCACTGCTGCATCAAATTGTTCCAAGTATCCAGATCGTCTGAGGAACATACTGCCAACTGTGCAAGTAGGTCATAACCTGCTCGACTCTGTTCTAGCTTTGCAAGAATCTCGACAGTACGGCTCAAATCACGGTCAGAAATAGTTGGGCATTTTTCTTGGACTTCATCGATAAACGCTCCAATTGCCTTGCGTGAAATCGATGG
Organism: Planctomycetaceae bacterium; assembly: GCA_003506095.1. GTDB lineage: Bacteria > Planctomycetota > Planctomycetia > Pirellulales > Pirellulaceae > UBA6163. Next base: position 2,034 of record DNWZ01000492.1, read on the forward strand.
CAGCTCGCCAACAAGTTCTCTGCTGTTCTTAATGGCTTCACGCTTTCTTTCGCGTCTCGTGGAATGTAGCTGTGCATCAATCTCCCTGATGACGTGACTATGAACGAGCCGGCGCAAGTCCTCGGTTACGCGAGTTGCGTGAAACCCAGACCAGTCGGCTTTGATATCGGTCCCCGGGATCAAAAAGTCAGCGGTTGCAATGAAGCTAAATTTTTTTGCATGCTCTGTCCGACCGTCTAGATATGCCCCCTCGTCATCTAGTCGTTCCCAACTTGGCTCGCCAACTCGCCGACTGTTCACCCACCAAGAGATCCCCCGAAGTTTAGCGGTTCGATGATGCTCGATTGAATCAATAAAATGAATGATTACTTGGCCGTGCCCATCAAGTTCTAGCACCCTGGTAGTTCGTCCTTCTAACGACATCAACTCGACGGTCACACCATTGACCTTAATCGTTAACGATGGCTCAACAATAAATTTAGAGCCAATCAATTGACGCAGCTCATCCACATCTATCTTGTGGCGTTGAAGTTCGAGTTTGATCGTGGTCCCATGTCCGGATATTTTTCTCTGGTTGATCAGCTTTACCTCGAACGGCAGGTTTCCAACAGAAGCCAAACCTACAGCAACTGTAAATTCATTCCCGCCGTTTTTTGAAACGACTTCATAAGAGTCCGCAAAACAAAATGGCGCATGCCGGCCCTTGCCACTTCGGCCGAACGCTTGCCGCTTAAGTCCTTTTACCTCCGGCGGAAACAAGACATCCGAGCCTTGTTCGACCATTCGATCATAGCAGAGCTTGCCCCATCGCTTCTGAAATTCATCCTGAGTCATTCCAATGCCATTGTCGGTCACCTGAAGAACTTGCCCCTTTTCGTCAGGCCAATCAATAAGTATTTCCGTTGCTCCGGCATCGTAAGCATTCGCGATAAGCTCGAGGATTGCCGTCCGAGGTTCCGAAATAATTTGGCCTGCATGATCCTGCAAAAAGCGATCAGCACAGACGAAAGGTACATCGAAGAGGGCTGGACCACTCGAAGGCTGTTTTTTCTTTTTTGTTGTCATGATGCATCCTTTCGATGGGTTTGCTTACTAGGCTTCACCGGTTGCTTCGACAAGCGTTCATTTGATGACGCCGGCTGTAGAGCAATCGTCTTCAACTGTGACAGCTTCTCCCCGTCGCATCTCGCCAGGACTCTGAACAACTCTGGCTCCTCGCGGATGCGATCAACTATCGAATGAGGGATGCGCCCCGCTAGCAGCAACAACTCTTCCTCGTCACCGCTTAGGACCTCTGATAATCGGTGAATTAGTGACTCCGATGCCGAACCGTCGAAGTCGAGGCGGCCTCGCTCGACTTTGCTCAGATACGAAAACCCGACGCCGACCAACGGAGCCAGTTGGCGGAGGGAATAGCCTTTTGCCTTGCGGAGTTCACGAATTCGGTCGCCGAACTTGTTCATCTTCATTCCCTGCTTGTTCCAGTGAGGCTAGCATTGTACGATTGTAGCAGCTTGCAGGCAACATGTGGCCATGCTTGGAGGTCATTTCTCACAATCACCCAATTGATGGAGCGAACGGTTGAACGCGGTCGAGATCGAAGAAGCAGTCAGTAAGCTGGTCGAAGAGTCGTTTAACGCGGCCGAGTTCGCGTACGCATTCTTGGAGGCGTTCGGCAACAAGACTGCGACTCTTCAGCGTCTACGCAGCGTCGGAAAGAACTCGACAAACAAAACGGATTTGTCCGGAGACGGTATTCACGCAGTTCTTCAGCGGAACAACATTCACATCGCTACGTGCGCCACTGGTGGCACCGACGCTGTCGCTGGCCTACTAAAGCGTTTGGTGGATAGCCCTGCATCAAGCAAGCACAAAGCGAAGTTCGCGCTGGCAACAGATGGGAATACGGTTCACGCGGAGTGTCTCAATTCGGAAGAGCCGCCCTTGGTGTGCGAGTTCAAAGAACTTGCGGACCACTTTGGTTACTTCCTTGAGCTTGCGGGGATTTCGACCGTTCGGCAGATCCGTGAGAACGCCTTCGATATCAAGGCGACTGGGCGACTGAATCGCCTGTACGTCGAACTGCTGCGCAACAACCCCGACTGGGATGGGGACGATCGCCGTGAAGAGCTGAATCATTTCTTTGCGCGATTGATTTTCTGCTTTTTCGCGGAAGACACAGGCATATTTAGCAGCAACGCGAGGTTCACCGAAACAGTGCGTCAGATGAGCGCCCCCAGCGGCGAGAACACGGACTTCGTTTTGTCCGAGGTCTTCCGTGCAATGGATGTTCCAATGAAGGAACGCGATGCTGCGAAGTTACGGCCTTGGGCCGGGCAATTCCCTTACGTCAACGGTGGACTCTTTGGGAGCAACGGAACAGAAGATGCGAGGAGTACTGTTCCGAAGTTCACGCAGATCGCTCGATCCTATCTCTTGCACGTTGGTTCGCTTGATTGGACGCAGATCAATCCAGACATCTTCGGCTCAATGATCCAGGCTGTAGCCGATGATGAGGAACGTGGTGCGCTGGGTATGCACTACACGAGTGTGCCGAACATTCTGAAGGTTCTCAATCCGCTGTTCTTGGATGACCTTCATGAGCAGTTGAAGGAAGCGGGCAAGAACCCTCGAAAGTTGCTAAATCTTCGAAAGCGGTTGGCTCGCATTCGCGTCTTCGATCCTGCGTGTGGAAGCGGCAACTTCCTCGTGATTGCATACAAAGAGATGCGCAAGATCGAAGCCGAGATCAATATTCTGCGCGGCGAGCCCGATCGGGCCTCCGAGATTCCGCTAACTAACTTTCGCGGAATCGAGCTAAGGCACTTTGCCGTGGAGATTGCTCGGTTGGCACTCATTATAGCAGAGTACCAGTGCGATGAGCTTTATCGGGGGCAACGCTTGGCGCTTGCTGAATTTCTGCCGCTCAACAAGGAGAATTGGATCACTCACGGCAACGCGTTGCGACTTGATTGGCTGAAGGTTTGTCCGCCAACTGGAACGGGTGTAAAGCTCGTTGAAGATGATTTGTTCCAGACGCCGCTTGATCAGATTGAAATGGATTTTGAAAACGAAGGTGGTGAGACATATATTTGCGGCAATCCGCCGTACTATGGAAGCCGGAGACAAGAAAAGGAGCAGAAGGCAGACTTGAAGGATCTTGCATCCGATCGGATCAAGAAATGGAAGTCGCTTGACTATGTAGGCGGTTGGCTTCTGAAGGCTTCTGATTACATGACACAGGCACCTGCGTTTGCAGCGTTTGTGTGTACTAGCTCTGTATCCGAAGGATTGCAAGTCGGTTTGCTCTGGCCGAGCGTCCTCGGCAGAAACAAATCGATTTTCTTTGCTCACCGTCCTTTTAAATGGTCGAACCTAGCAAAGAGTAATGCTGGCGTTACTGTAGTGGTAGTTGGAATAAAACCGAACGATTTGCCGACCAAAGTCCGACTCTATGAAGGATCGAGTGTTCGCGAAGTTGTAGAAATCAATCCTTACTTGGTGCCAGCAACGACTGTGTATGTCGACACAGCCCCGAGGCCACTCTCTAACCTGCAGAAGATGATCACCGGCAGTATGCCTCGCGATGGTGGCAGTCTGCTCCTAACGCTTGATGAAGCAGTGTCGTTGCGAAGTCGAAATCGAAAATGCAAAAACTGGATTCGGCGTTACGTCGGAACTAACGAGCTAATCAAGGGGATCGAAAGATACTGCTTGTGGATAACGGACGAGACTGAAGCAAAAGAAGCGGCACAGATTTCTGAGATTGCACAGCGATTTGCTTCTGTCGAAATCATGCGAAGCGAAAGTCCACTTGAATCTACGCAGGAGTTTTCAGACCGTCCGTACCGGTTTGTATATTTGGCAGGGGAAAGCAAGAGGTGCACGATCGCGGTTGGAGGCGTATCCTCTGAGCTGCGACCATATCTACCTGTAGATTTGTTACCGCCTACGGCAGTGGTAAGCAATCTTGCACTCGCGATATATGATGGTGCTCTGTTGAATGTTGCACTTATTGCAAGTCACTTGCATCTTGTTTGGATTGCGGCTGTTTGCGGAAAGTTAGAGACTCGTTACAGATATTCTAATACGCTTGGGTGGAATACGTTTCCGGTTCCCAAACTTACCGATGAAGACAGGTCTAATCTGAATAACTGTGCCGAGGAAATACTTATTGCACGTGAGGCCCACTGGCCTGCGACGATCGCAGACCTCTACGATCCTGAAAAGATGCCGGACGACCTGCGAGCCGCCCATGATCGCAATGATGAAACGCTCGAGCGCATCTATATCGGTCGCCGCTTTAGGAACGACACCGAACGACTCGAAACGCTCTTCCAACTCTACACTGAGATGACGGGGAAGGGGAAAGGGAAGAAATGAGCATTCGCATCTCAAGCAAAGCAAGTGTAAACAAATTCTTGACAGTTCCGTCACACACATCGCCAGACCGCCATCGAGGACGACCTTCGAATGAGTGAACAAAAGCCGAAAACGATGCCCGGCGTTAGTGTTAGCTACGCAGGAAGTGGTCAATCCACAACGTCGAACGCGATGGGGATGCGTGCAATGCAGCAACGCGTCTGGCAGTTTCGTGGCGAGCAGTATCTGCTACTCAAGTCACCGCCGGCATCGGGCAAGAGTCGAGCGCTCA
>DNWZ01000542.1 GCA_003506095.1 Planctomycetaceae bacterium
TTATATCGGCGACGAAGCGACGTTCCAGGCTTGGAAAAGCCTTCGCCAGGACAGCCCGCTGGTTGATCCGCCGCCTGAGGATGTACTGAGAGTTTATACGACGCGGCCTGACACCTTATATGGTGCCACTTATATGGTTGTCGCGCCCGAGCATCCGTTGGTCGATAAGTTGACCACGGCCCAGCAAGCGGCCAGCGTGAATGCGTATCGCGAAAAGGCATCCTTTAAGAGCGACCGTGAACGGACCGAAGGCGACCGCGCCAAGACGGGCGTCTTCACGGGCAGTTACGCGATTAATCCCGTAACCGCGAAACCGATTCCGATTTGGATCGCTGATTATGTGCTGGCGACTTATGGGACCGGTGCGATCATGGCCGTGCCGGCGCATGATGTTCGCGACTTTGAGTTCGCTGTGGCGTTTGATTTGCCGGTCGTCGCCGTTGTCGAACCGCCCAAGGATTACGAAGGACGTGACGAAGTCTTGGCGGGCAAGGCGTGTTTCGTCGGCGCTGGCGCGGTGATCAACAGCGGCGAGTTTGGTGGCCAAGATTCTGACTCGGTCAAATCGACCATCACCGATCGCTTGGCCGCTGAGGGACTGGCCCGAGTCGCAATCAATTACAAGCTGCGCGATTGGTTGTTCAGTCGCCAGAGGTTCTGGGGCGAACCTTTTCCGGTGCTTCACGAATTGGACGCTGACGGCAATCCGACCGGTATCAAGCGTGCTGTGCCCGAGGATCAATTGCCGGTTTTGTTGCCGCAATTGGCCGATTTCAAGCCGCACGGACGCCCCGAACCGCCGCTGGAAAAAGCGGACGATGCGTGGTTGTATGTGACGATCGATGGAGTTCGCTTTAAGCGTGAAACCAATACGATGCCACAGTGGGCCGGGTCGTGTTGGTATTTCTTGCGTTATATCGATCCGACGAATACGTCGGCGATGGTCGATCCCGAACTTGAAAAGGCGTGGATGCCGGTCGATTTGTATGTCGGCGGGGCCGAACACGCGGTGTTGCACTTATTGTATTCGCGGTTTTGGCATAAGGTTTTGTATGACCGAGGGTATGTTAGCGCTCCTGAACCGTTTCATAAATTGATCAACCAAGGGATGATCCTTGGTGAAGTCGAGTTTACGGGGTATCAGAACGCGTCGGGCGGTTGGGTGTCGTCCAAAGACGTTCGCCGCGATGCGGATGGAAACCGTATCGATGCCGCTGGCAATCCCGTTTCTGCGATCTCGGTCGACGAGGCGAACGTTGAAAAGGCCGGGGAATCGTTTGTGCTGAAAACCGATGGCCAGATTCGTATCGAAAGCCGCGCTCATAAGATGTCCAAGAGCCGGGGGAATGTGGTGAAGCCGGATTTGGTGGTTCGTGAGTATGGTGCCGATTCGTTGCGATTATATGAAATGTTCATGGGGCCCTTGGAGGCGACAAAGCCGTGGAGCATGACAGGTGTCGGTGGGGTACGGAATTTCCTTGATCGTGTTTGGCGAATGATCGTTGATGATCGCGCCGAGGAGTTCGTGTTGTCGCCAGCGGTTGTCGATCGCGACTGTGACGCCGAAGAAGCGCGGATGCTGCACACAACGATACGGCGCGTGACGGAAGATACCGAAGCGATGAGTTTTAATACTGCGATCGCGCGGATGATGGAGTTCACAAACTTCTTTACTCGATTAGAAACCAAGCCGCGTCAGGCGATGGAAACGATTGTCGTACTGTTGTCACCGTACGCGCCCCACATCGCCGAAGAATTGTGGCAGTTGCTCTCCGGTGGCGATGCTGCAGGCAAGGGTGAAGCCAATGGGTGCGTTTCGCTTTACCCGTGGCCACAGTGGGACGAGGCGGCGCTGGTCCAAAGCAGCATTGAATTGCCGGTTCAGATCAATGGAAAGGTGCGTTGCAAGATCAATGTCGCACCCGATGCGGACGAGGCGACGGTCTTGGAAACGGCCAAGGCGGACGAGCGAATTGCCGCGGCGATCGACGGCAAAACGATCGTTAAATCGATTGTCGTGCCCGGGCGGTTGGTGAATCTGGTTGTGAAGTGACCTTTGGGGCAACGATTGATGCGAATTGGCAATCAAGATTGGTTGCTGATTATTATCGAGCCTTTGTGATTGTGGGGCGTTGCTTTGGCGGGGGTTGGACAGCGATAATCGTTTAAGTTTGGACCTACTTAAGCCCTTTTCGAGTGTCGTTTGCCGCATGCCACCCGCACATCCACTGGACACAACGATCGCGGTGGTTACGCCCGAAAACATTGCCTTTGAGTACCAACTCGCCGGGCCCTTTCGACGGCTTCCCGCCTATCTGATCGACGTTGCGGTGCGTTTTGGCTTGATCTTGGCTATCGGGTTGTTCCTGTTTCTGTTGGGAATTGCGACGCAGTTTTCGATTCCGCCATCGTTTCTTGCAGCCTCCATGATGATCGGGTATTTCCTGATCAGTTGGTTTTACGGCACATTGATGGAGACCTATTTTAATGGTCGCACTGTCGGAAAATGGGCATGTGGGTTGCGAGTGATTTGCGTTGACGGCCGCCCGATCGATGGCACTCGTGCCGTGATCCGCAATCTGTTGCGAATTGCCGACCTGTTTCCGTATGCGGCGATGAGTCAGTTGGACCCAGAGATACCCCCGGTTTTTTTGATTCCGACTGGAATTGTCGGTCTGGTTTGCACGATCTGCACCAGGCGGATGCAGCGATTGGGCGATCTTGCCGCTGGCACAATGGTTGTCGTCGACGAGCGTGCTTGGCGGTTACCGATCGCGAAGGTGGAAGATCCGCGGGCGGCTGCGCTGGCGTCGTTCATCCCGGGCGATTATCGCGTTTCACGTGCGATGGCACGGACACTGGCCACTTATGTCGAGCGTCGCGCGTATCTCACACCCGGGCGGCGACGTGAAGTCGCCCGCGGGTTGACCGATCCGCTGTTGCAACGGTTTGAGTTTCGCCCCGACATCGATCCCGACCTGGTGATGATTTCGCTGTACCACTGGACATTCATCGCCGACCCGCGTGACCCGCCGCCCGATCTTGGCCCGTTGGCCGGACACAGTCCGCTGGCGAAAGATTTTGGCAAAGCTGCCGCGAATACATCGACGACACTCCCGATCGGCGACGAACCATCAACTCCTACGAACGAAAAGGATGAAAATGAATTGGTGGTTGCGGAAATCATCGAAAACTCTGTCCCCAACACCGCATCACCGGGAGGCACGCCATGATCATCGCTGCGGTTCTAGAAAAGCGACGCCATCAATGGGCAGAACTTGAAACGATGTGCGACCAGTTGGAGATGCGTGGCCGGATCAAGAAAGCTGGGCCCGAGTCGATCACACGATTTGCAACACTTTATCGTTCTGCGTGTGCCGATCTTGCACTAGCGGATTCTTATCAGTTGCCGCCAGCGACGGTCAGCTACTTGCACCGCTTGGTCGCTCGTGCTCATAACAACCTCTATCGCAGTGAGCGTCTGGACCCGGCATCTTGGATCGAGACGGTCTTTGTCACCGCACCGCGACAAATCTTTATTGACCCGTGTGTCCGAGTCGCCACGATATTGTTCTTTGGGTTATTCGCATTGTCGATGATTCTTGCGTATAACGAATCGTTCTTTCCGAACTTCGCCACGTCGGTCATGGGCACCCAGCAGATCGAGCAGATGGAAACGATGTATGCCGAGCCGCTGCAAGGATCGCTTGATCATTATGTGCAGATGGCTGGTTTTTATATCATGCACAACACAGGCATTGGCTTGCAATGTTTTGCGTTCGGTATCTTGATCATACCTTGTCTGTTCAAGCTGTCGTTCAACGCAGTGGTTCTCGGTGCTGCGTTCGGCTATATGGCGCGTCCTAACTCATCTGGCGGCGACAACTTCATGCACTTCGTCACCGCACACGGTCCGTTCGAATTGACCGCAATCGCGTTGGCTGGCGGTGCGGGTTTACGGATCGGTGTTGGCTTGTTTTCAACCGGCGGTCTTTCGCGGATCGATTCCTTGTTTCAAGCCGCGCGACAGGCGGTTCCGATCATGGCCGCATCGGCCACACTCTTTTTCCTGGCGGCCCTGACAGAAGGTTTTATATCGCCCAGCCCGCTGCCTTATACGATCAAAGCCGCGTGGGCGATCCTTTCGGCGGGGTTGATCAGTTTCTATTTCGTCGTGCTCGGTTTTCCGCATGATTTCGTCGCGATTCAAAACCGCGGCGGATCTAACGATCACTACGACCCGTTGGGCGATGACCTGCCAGGTTCGGAGGCGTCCGGTGCAACTTGACCGTACTCATATCGTCATCCGCTCACGAACTTTGTCGGAAATCGGCGATTTAGCGATGATCCTGATCCGCAGCTACCCCGCGGCTTCGATCTTCGGATTTATCGCTGGCATGTTCCCATGGTTGCTGCTGAACCTACTATTGATCGGTTGGATGCCAATCACGCAGTTTAAGCTCGGCATTTATGACGACGAGATGGAAGTCGAACTCAGCAGGTACCTGTTGCTGATGGTCACCCTTGTGATCCTGCAAACGCCGATCGCGGGCGTGTTGACGACGACTTTGATCGGGCGTGCGGTGTTTGAAGATGGTGTCACATGGCGCAGTGCTTTGGTCGACGTTCGTAAAATGTTCTGGCGATTATTTTGGGTGCTGGGCGTGGTCCGCGGCCCGATCCCGCTGATGATCTTGATCGCCAGCAATTGGGGCCAGGAAATGACGCCGTTTCGTGAAGTCGTTCTTCCGATCGCGTGCCTGTTTGCAGTCGGATTCCAGCGGGGACGGCGTCCATTTTTACCAGAGATTTTGTTATTGGAACGCTGTCCATTGCGAGCCAAAATGGCGGGAGTGATCACGGTACGCCGTCGCGCCGCTGCGCTGCATGGGCCGCTGACTGGGGAACTGATCGGTCGCTTTATCACCGTAGCGCTAATGTTGTCAATTCTAAGTTTGGCCGCGTTCCAAACCATGCTTTCGATTCGCGGCGTATTGCTGGGGCAATGGGACTGGGGGCCGATCGTTTATCTTGTGTTCATTCCTTTGTCGCTCTGGTTTGCCGCTGCGCTGAGCACACTGATTCGTTTCCTCAGCTACCTCGACACTCGAATCCGCCTTGAAGGATGGGAAGTCGATTTGGCGGTACGCGCCGAGACACAGCGACAATTTGGCGATTCCACAGAATCGCCGAGTCAGCCTGTT
>DNWZ01000040.1 GCA_003506095.1 Planctomycetaceae bacterium
TACACATTCACACCCCGATCCGATTCAAACCTTCCGCTGCGGCGAGATTTGTTCGTTTGTCCGATTGACGACAGCCTGCAATGCCGGATCGATTCCGATTCGCGTCTGGTTGCGTTACCGGTGATTGCCGGCGCAGCGTCCGTTAATTCCCAATCCATCGACTTTCGTTCGCGGCCGATCGAATTGATCGAACGATTCGAGGTGGCGCCATGATGCGAAAAGGGACCGTGGCATCGATCGCCGTGATCGTCCTGTTGGTGATGGTTGTGGGCATGTCAACAGCGGCGCTGCGTGCCGCTTGGCGAAACCAACTGTCCGTTCGCCAGCATCGATCGGCCGCCAATCTGACCTCGTCCATCGATGCGATTGAGCGCTACATCGCTGCCGGTGGAAACGAGGTCGGAGAGGTCCAGTGGCCGATTGGCACGCAGGTTGTTGGGCCCATCGCCGCTGAAAAGCCGATGCGAACGGTTCGCGTCACCTGGAAACTGCGTTATGATGCACGAGAGACCGAAATCGTTGCCGAAGAGTTATGGGAACAAAAGACAGTAAACAGCTTGCGAAAAGTGGTGACCAATGAATGATTCATACAACTCGAATCTTTTCAATCGTTTACGAATCGGGTTCACGCTGGTCGAATTGCTGGTTGTCATTGCGATCATTGGTGTATTGATCGGCATAGCCTTGCCGGCTGTTCAAGCGATGCGCGAACTTGCCCGGCGATCGAACTGCCAGCAAAACATGATTCAAATCGGCTTTGGGCTGGCCGCCTATCACGGGCGCCAGCTTCATTATCCGATCGGCACCTTGAATCCGACTGGCCCCATCAAAAGCGAGCCGCAAGGGTATCATCACAATTGGATTGCGGGGTTATTGCCGCATATCGACGCGCAAATCATTGCGAATAACATCGATACCCAGAAAAGTGTTTACGCGACGGAAAATGATACCGTGCGATTTCTTACGTTACCGCCGATGCGTTGCCCATCCGCGGTTAATGTCGAATCTTATAGCACCAGCTATGCGGGCATTCATCATAGTAGCGAATCGCCCATTGACGAAGGCAATGACGGGGTGTTCGTGCTCAATCGCCCAACGAGCAATGACGATGTTACCGACGGTTTGAGTTATACGATGTTTGTTGCTGAGAAAATTAGCTCGCCCAAGTTTGAACTTGGCTGGATCAGCGGGACACGAAGCAGTCTGCGAAACGCCGGGCATGCGATCAATTCGCTGACCGGAAACCTGCCGCTGCGCGAGCGTCCGACCTTAGTGGCGGAAGATGATTGGGGAATGATGATGGGCGAAGAAGATGAGTTTCGGGAGATTGACGAAGCGACAGGCGAACCGGAAGCGGTTGCGAAGGTTGATCCGCCAAAACCACCAACCGCCGATGCATCTGGCGATCCGAACTTTCCTTTGTTTGTTGGTGGCATCCAAAGCAATCATCCCGGCGGGGCTTATACACTAACTGGTGGTGGTGAGGTTGTTTTCCGGTCCGATTCGACCGACCTTGTTGTGTTAAAGCAGATGGCGAACAAGGCGGATGGCGAGTTACCCGATGAATTGCGTGGAATTCCAACGCCGACTCGCAGTGAACCCGCACCGTCGGTGGAAGAATCGCAAGCCGATGCGACGCCGCAATCGTGAAGCGAACCACTCGAACCGATCCGATTGCTGGTGATAGCGGTCGTGATCGATTGCCATTGTCGACTTTTATCGTTGTGATGATTTGGTCGATTCCGGCTTATTGCGTGATGCTGTACCATTTCGGCGGCCAGTCCGGTGATGTCGATCTTTTTGCCGGTCCGGAAATATCATTTATTGGCGGCATTGTCGTTGCTGGTTGGTTGATGATCTCGCTTTGGTTAACCAACGGCAAAGTCGATTCGTCGTTCGATTTGGCCACGGATTGCAACATTGAACCGCGTAGCGAAATCACTTCGGAACCTAGCGTTGCCAAGCGTGATCGCTGGCTGACGCCCAACCGTTGGTTATGCGCGGCGTTGGTTGCGGCCGTTGTAATGATGATTTTCACGGTCCATCAGTTCACCCCAGAGTTGTCATTCATGGTGGCTGGTGTGATCCTATGGACAACACTCGGCGCGATTGCACCGGCGCTTCATCGGCAATTGACGGGGCGACCGATTCGATACCGCCCGGGCTTGGCCAATGTCGATGCCGACCCCACCAGTTCATTGGGTGTTCGCGGCTTGATGGTGATGACGTTGTGCATTGCCGCATCGATTGGGGCGGCGCGGCGATTATCCGGCGGCGACCTTGTACCGCTTTATCAACCGATGGCGATGGGATTGATAGGTGGGCTGGTCTGGGTGTCGATGGTGCTTTGTGCTATCGGGCGGAAACGCCGCTATTTCCCAATGGCTGTCGGATTAACTGCAGCCGAGGCTACTGTGGCTGGCCAATGGATGTTGCTGAGCCCGGCGATGGATACTGTACCGGTTGAATCCGTGATTTTATTCATCGTTTTAGTACGAACGACCGGTTGGATTTACCTGTCGGTTATGCGAGCATCGGGGTATCGAATTTAGCGACTGTCTTATGAGATCGCAGCCAGGCGATTTGCTGGGCAGTGACGGGATAGCGAGCCGCAAAGTAAGCCTACAAGTTCGTTGACGAGCATCGCGGCAAGGCTGCCGATTATTGAACCTACGGATTCAAGTTCTTCAAGTTCTTGAACCGGGTGAATGATTGATTCGACCAAGAGCATGCCGATAAGGCGGTGTCAACGAATTCGAAAGGTTGTAATATTGTCACCGTCGTGCAACACAACGACAAAGTTACCGTCGAGAGTGAATTTCGCTGTATTGATTGAATTACCCGGTGTAATGCCAAGATTTGTTTGAGACACTTGCTGGCCCGTTGTGATGTTCCAGAATCGAAGGGTCGCGGAATCATCGACAGTTAGCAACGTTCGTCCACCGGGTGAAAATGCGACCGCATAAACTTGGCCTTCGTGCATCATGACCGGGCCTACGCGTTTATTCGCTCTCCAGTCCCATAAGTAAATCTCTCGATCGCTTAGGCCGATCGCGAGCAGGCTTTCATCGGGTGAAACTCGCAGATGCCAGGGATTTCGAGAAAACGTTTCTAGAAGCTTCTCCTCACTGTTTTCATTAAGCGACCGAACCATGACCGAATTGTTGTTATTCCAAAACACCCGTTGGTTGCGAGGTGCGATGCATGCGCAAGTCGGATTGTATGCGGGTAACGTAATGATGTTTTTTGAATCGTTAAGATCGACTAGGCGAATTCGGTTAGATGACAGATCGGTGTCGGCGAGCCATTGGTCTGCGAGTACAAAAAAGTTTCCGTTACTGAAAGGAATGGGTAGTTTCGTAAAGGCATTGGATCTTTGGTCGAAAATGTTTTGGCCAGATTCTTCGTTTGCGAGCACCAAACGATGTTCGTCGATGACAGCAAACTTTCGAAAGGCATCGCGATCGAAGCGAAGGTCTGTTCGCGATGAGTTGCGAGTCTCCAAGCGAAAGAGCGTACCGTTATGATCACCAACCAACGCAGGCCACTGGCCAGGAGTGCTAGGAATGATTTGGAATGAACGGATCCCCTCGGTAGTCGGAGAAGCGGATTGAGCATCAAACTCGGTTTGCAAAAGCGGTCGGGGTTTCCAAGTTAGGACGTCACCGCTGGCCCCCACGGTCAATAGATCTCCGGTTTGGGAGTCAAAAGTCGTCCAGTAAACCCTTTGGCCTTCGTTGACCCAATGGTCAACCTCGATCAATTCGGCTTCGTCCGTCGTGTGATAGCGGTGAAAGACGCCGCCACGAAGTGCGATCACGGTAGAGTTGTCAAGAGCGTTGTGAGCAATATTGGTCGCTTCATCAGATGTTTTGTAGGCTGGCATCGCGTTCATCGTATCGAGATCGAGTAGACGAACGGAATTGCCTACTAAAACCCAGAGCCAATTACGAGCGGGATCTTTCGACATTGTCCCGACGACCTTCAGGTCGTCGAATCCCACCTCGCGAGTTACCTTCAAGTTCCTGACGTCAACGATTCGAATCCGCCCGATCTTGTCTCCGACGGCGATGCTATGGGCATCGATTTTTGCAATCGAAGTCGCTTCCTNNACGCTTCGTGCTCAAACTTTTCCAGATAACCGATCACCTTGCCTGACGCTGTATCCACGATCGCTATGCTGCCATGACTGCTCAAGCAGGCAATCCGCTCCAGATCCGCAAAGCTGACCATGTCATAAGCCCGCTCTTCCACAAACGCTTGGGTATTGTAGATTTGCGTTAAGGTTTGGAAATCATAAGCATGGATGGATCCGTCGTCGCCAGAGGACCAAATCAAATCGTTTTCAGGATCAAACACCAGTGAGTTGACTTCCTTTTGCCAAGTCGGCATTGACCGCGCCGCAGCGCCGGATTCGCGATCGATCACGATGATTTCGCTGGCGGCGCCGGCGGTGCAATAGTATTCACCTGCCTCGCAAAGGTAGTAAAGTGGACGATCGCTTTGCCAAAGAGTGGACGGTGTTTTTGAAATGAGGAACCGATTGTGGTGCCATTCGATGTCACGATGGTGCGAAAGCGGTTGTGAATCGGCGTACCGACTCAGGAGTGTGCGTGCATCGCGTAAGTGGGATAGTCGGATCGCGTTGGAGGCGTTCGCTATGTCGGTCACATAGTTGGTTTGCTCATACTCATAGAGTGTTTTCCGCGTGGTGCTCAGTGCGCTTTGCAATTGCTCATTCATCGACTCGAGTTGTGAGTTCAGCTGGAACAGTTGGCGGTTGGTTGAGGCGATAACGATAAAGACCATAGCCAACGCGAGTGCAGAAATCGCGGAGATGGCGGCGGGGGTTGGGTTGCGGCGTATCCAGCGAACGAATCTCTCGCTGCGATCGGGCAGTCGGGCCAGAACAATATCACCAGCGAGAAAACGTGTTAGATCTTCGGCCAATGCAGCCGCAGTGGGATAGCGAGCTGAGGGGTTTCGCGACATGCATCGCAAGCAGATTGCCTCGAGGTCGCGTGGGACATCGGCGCGAGTTGCTCTTGGCGGCAGGAAATCACCGTTGAGGATTTTTGGGAACAGGCCAGCCAAGGTTGTCGCTTCAAAAGGGCGACGACCGGTGATCATTTCATAAAGGACAACGCCCAACGAATAAATGTCACAGTTTGACGTGTGGCCTTCGATTCTGCTGTTGATTACTTCAGGTGGTGTATAGTGCCAGGTACCAATCGTTTCGGTGTGAACTTCCGATCGATCTTCGCTGTCGCTATCTCGCAAGATCGTTGCTAAGCCAAAATCGGTTAAGCGGGGGCAAAACGGCAGCTCGCCATCGGTTGCTGTTGCATCGAGCATAATATTGGATGGCTTGATGTCACGATGCAGGACGCTTTGAACATGAGCATGCTGGACCGCGTGAGCGATCCGGAGCGCTACGGTGGCGGCAAGTCGCAAGTCGCAACCTTCAGGATGCTGGCCGATCAATCGTGTTAACGTTTCGCCTTGGATCAGTTCGTTGACCAGCAGTGAATGATCATCGACCTGAATGAAGTCAAAGAGCGTGACAATATTGGGATGCCGCAGTCTGGCCGTGGCAGTCGCTTCGCGCGCAACACGTTTCTGGACACGATCCCGGTCGGACGAGTTGATGTGCGGAACCTTGATGGCGACGAAGCGACCGAGTTTGCGATCGTAGGCTCGGTAAACGGAACCGAAACCGCCTCGACCGAGTTGTTCATGGCGGACGAAACGCTGCGTGATGGTCGAATCGATCGGAAAGTCGTCGCCGATCAATCCGTTGGATGACGTCGCGTCGGAGGTCGATACCGTAATGGGTTCACCGCTATCGCTGTCCGGACATGGTTTATACGACGGCTCAGGATTGCCGGAATCCTTAGGTTCTGCGCTATCACCGCGTAAAAGATCGGACGCATTTCGATTGGAATCGGTTGGCTCGGGCATCAAGTTCGTTGAAATCGGTCGAATGATAAGCAGTTAAGCAACCCCATTGTTACGCCTAGGGGTAAGCACAAGAAGTCAGGTGTTCAGCAGTACAGTTTCAGTTTGCGAACGGGTGCCGCACTTGATCGATTCGACTACAATCTCTGCTCGATCACTCAGAGCCTATCCGAAAAGGAATCTGACCCTTTGGAGGCGAGTCGATTTCATCGGTTTTTTGGCCTCGCCGGAGAGTATCAGGCCCCTTTTCGGACAGGCTCTCAATCATCACTCGTGGCGGAGATTTTGAAAATGTTGGGAATAAGACTGCGATGGCGATTCATTCAAGGGATTCTTGTGGCTGTCGCCATCAGCCAACACGCAGCGGTTTTTGCCGACCAACGGCCCAATGTCATTGTAATTTTGGCAGACGACCTCGGCTATGCAGATGTATCGATGTACGGCGGGAAAATTGCAACACCAAACATTGACAAACTTGCTCAATCGGGGGTTCGCTTTACCGATGCCCACAGCCCGTCGTCGGTTTGTACACCAACGCGTTATGGTTTGTTGACGGGACGATATTGTTGGCGATCGCCGCTGAAGCAAGGTGTCTTGGGTGGATTGAGTCCGCGGTTGATCGAACGCGACCGCATAACACTGGCCGCCTTCCTGAAAGATCGTGGTTACAGCACCGCATGCGTGGGCAAGTGGCATTTGGGAATGGATTGGGAACTCAAGCCTGGCAAACAGGTGACGCGTTTGGGCATCGAGCCACGCGACCAAGTTTTTAATGTTCATTACGATCGACCGATCACCAACGGCCCTGTCGCGGTCGGATTCGATTACTTTTTTGGCATTAGCGCTTCGCTCGATATGGTGCCTTATGTCTCTATCGAAAACGATCGAGTGACTGAGTTGCCGACCGAGGACCGCGAGTTCCTGATGATGGACGATCGCGAAGGTGGCGGACGAACGCGCAAAGGCCCAACGGCACCGGGTTTTGACGCTGCAGATGTGTTGCCGATGGTGACTAAGAAATCGATCGAGGTGATTGAACGTCATCGTGGGGGCCATGGTCAAGATGCCAAACCGTTTTTCTTATACGTTCCGCTAGCGTCACCACACACGCCGATCTTGCCGACCGGCGATTGGCGCGGCCAAAGCGAAATCAATCCTTATGCCGACTTCGTGATGCAAACCGATGCTGCGATCGGCGAGATGATGGCGGCGTTGAGGCAAGCCGGAATGGATGAAAACACACTTGTCATTGTGACTAGCGATAACGGTTGTTCGCCGCAGGCAAAGTTTGAAGAATTGGCACGACACGATCATTTTCCCAGTGGTCCGCTGCGTGGCCACAAGGCCGACCTGTTCGAAGGCGGACATCGTGTGCCGATGGTTGTGCATTATCCGAAGTCGAAATCATCCGGAGTCGTATCGTCGCAAGTGGTTTGTTTGACTGACATCTTCGCGA
This sequence comes from Planctomycetaceae bacterium, assembly GCA_003506095.1. GTDB lineage: Bacteria > Planctomycetota > Planctomycetia > Pirellulales > Pirellulaceae > UBA6163. The sequence goes on from DNWZ01000040.1 coordinate 7,415, forward strand.
CCGTTGCGGACTTGATCGGTGAACAGATACCGGACAACGCCGCCGAAGACAGCTTCAGTTTCGCAGCAGAGTTTACTGGCACAGCGGCCACCAAGCCGATTCGCGACCACTTGGTCTCGCATTCCATTAACGGATCGTTCGCGATTCGCCAAGGGAATTGGAAACTGCTGTTGTGCCGTGATTCAGGCGGATGGAGCGATCCCAGGCCCAAGAGCCCCAAGGCGGCGGACTTGCCAGCGCGACAGCTGTATAACTTGGCCACCGATTTAGCCGAGCGGGACAATCGGATCGAAGATCAACCGGCGATCGCCCGGGAATTGCAGGAACTGCTCAGGAAAGTCGTTCGCGATGGCCGCAGCACGCTTGGCGAACCTCAGAAAAACTGGGGCAATGTGAACTTCGGCGACTAGCCCGATGCGCCGAAGTATTGCGGTTCGGAACCTTCAATCCATTTGATATTGCAACCGAGGCTGGGCACTTGGCGATCCAGCGGTGGTTTACCAGCGAGCAATGTATCGATCGCCAGCCGCAGATCGGNNCGACTGTCATCCATCTGGCCGCGATAGACGAGTTTATGATCGCTGTCAAAAAGGAAGAAGTCGGGTGTGCATGCAGCTCGGTAATCCTTTGCGACCCGTTGAGTCGGATCAAATAGATAAGGAAATGCGTAACCCCGAGTCGCCTTTTCGACTTTCATTTTTTCGGGCGAATCGTCGGGATAGGTGTCGACATCGTTGCTGCTGATGCCGACAACGGCGATGCCTTTGGGCAGATAATCATCACCGATTCGCTTCAATTCATCAGCGACATGTTTCACATAGGGACAATGGTTGCAAAGGAAAACAACCAACAGCCCTTTCTTACCAAGAAAATCGGTTCGCGAAACCGTTTGGTCGTCGGTATCAACGAGTGAGAAATCGGGTGCCTGTGTGCCTAGGGGCAACATGGTCGATTCGGTGCGGACCATAAGAATCCTCCTTAGGTTGCGGCGTGTTTGGCCGAGCCGAGAATCGGTTCGAGCAAACGGACAGTTGATGGATCATTAACCGACAGTTTTCCGAAACCACGGACGGCGCCCGCTTGAATCGCTTCCTGTTGGTGTTCGTCGTAATTGGTGATCAACATGACGGGGATCGATGCGGAACGTGGATCGGCTTTGATACCACGGATGACTTCGATGCCATCGGAGTAATCGCGATCGAGTTTACGGTTAACGGTGATCAGATCAACCGGTCGCTGGGCGAGTTGTTCGAGCGTATCCTCGAGTCCATGGGTCTGTACAACAACGGCCTCGAATCGCGACTGCATCAATTTGCGAATCGCGTTGTAGTCCGGCCCACAGTTACCGCAATCAATCACTATTTTCGTCATCGGTTTTCCGAAATCGATAGGAAACGACCGCCGACCAAACATTAAGTTCGACGGTTTCGACCATTATTCGCGCCGCTCGAGGTGCGTAGAAGCGTATCGAGGCCGCGAATGCTAACGCTTGTTGGCATCATCGGGGAAGCCGATCGCGAACAATTTGTCGCGGCCACTGATGTAAAGCGTATCTCCGGCGGCAACCGGAGAGGTGTACAAACTTGTGCCAAGGTTGATTTCGTCGATCGGTTCGCTGCCATCGGCGCCGACGGAGAAGATCGCGATATCGCCATCCTCGTCGGCCACAAACAGTCGGCCGTCGGCGACCAGCGGGCTGCTCCAGGTTTGTGCCAAAAGGTCTGCGGTAAAATGGGCCTTTGCCAGCCCAGGGCTGCCGCTTTTCCCGTTGGTAACATCGACACAGTGCAAAATGCCTGCCAAGTCGACCAAATACAGCAAGTCGCCGGTAATCACGACCGTGCCGAGTGTGCGATGCAGTGTTTCTTCGAAGCCGAGCTTGCCATCACCGTCGAGGTCCGATCCGGTGTACTTCCATAACGCGGCCGAGTTCGGATTGGCGATCGCAAGCTCGCCTTTGTCAGGATCGACCGCCTGCGGGATTTTAGGCTCGATAGGAACTTGCTTTCCCGCTTCGAGTCGCACCGCCAGTTCGGGCGACACATCACCACGCAGCGTTGCACTGATGCACCACAAACAACCTTCGCCTTCGCCCAGTTCGGGGTCCGCACCGACAGCGACAAAGACGTTTTTGTTATCAATTACCGGCGTTCCGATGATGTAATTGCGGCTACCATCGCCGGCGATTGACCAGATTGATTCCTTCGGGTTGCAATCAAACTTCCACAAAAGATTCGGTTTACCGTCGACACCGCGATCGGCTTGGAAGCTGTAGATGTAGCCATCGCCGCCAGCGAAAATTGCTTGCGCAACGCCGTCGATTACGCCGACAGCGGGGCTGGACCATTGGCCGTGCAGGATGTTTTTGCCGGGTGAATTGTCGGCCCAAACCAATTCGCCAGTGGATTTATCAAGGCAGAGGAAGCTGGGGGCATCGGGAGCCGGCAAATCTTCGCCCGATTCACCCGTGCCGTTACCGGTGTTGACGAACAACAGATCGCCCAGCACCGTGACGCTGCTGGCCGCCATGTTGCGTTGACTGACGCCAAGTTGGGCCATCATGTCATAAACCCAAATCACGTCGGCTTCTTTTGGGTTGGCGACAATCTCGGGCGGCTGTGCCAACCCGTCGTCCTTGCTGTCGCGAAAGCCTTCGGTGTCCAGGCATCGAACTTCACCACGGCTGGTGACGAACCACAATCGATTGCCTTCAACCAGGGGTGTGCTGCAAATCCCTTGCAGCGGCCAGTCGTGAACACGTCCAGACTCGAGTTTTTCGCTGCTGTGCTGCCAAAGGAACTCTCCGGTGGCCCGATCAAACGCGAGCAAACAACCGAGGTCGGTTTCGGCCGAAAAGCGATCGATGTAGCCCGAACCGTTGTTGGTACCAACAAACACCTTGTCGCCAGCGACGACGGGATTGCCATACGTTTGGCTGCCGAGATTAGCGACCCAGCGAACGTTCTTGGCTGTGGTTTTATCCCAAGCTCCGGTGCGTCGATCGAACTTGCCGACGTTCCAATTTGAAGGCAACGTGGCGGTTTGAGGGGTGTTGTTGCGCAGCGACGAACCGCCTAGTTGAGGCCAATCGCCAACCGGAGGTGGTTCAACAGTGGGCTGGCTGGTCGTTGTGACAAGTCCAACGCGATCAAAGCCCGAGGAAAATTGCAATGACTGGGAGGTGCCACTTGGCTCGCTCGCCGAAGAGCCCCTGTTTGACGCCGGTTGATCCACCAATCCATCGCCGCACCCGGCGAAAACTGACGATGCGACCGAACCAGCGATGATCGCCAGAAAGACTAGCTTCAGCGGGGAATGTTTTTTTTCGGGCATAAAACAAATCGATTTTTAAAACCAGAACCATCGTGCGGCAAAGCTGGCCTGTTGTGGAAAAGCCTTGGCCGCCAATCCGTTTGGCAGATGCAAAAATGTCGCGTCCAGACTGGCCATGCTGCCAGACCGAACAGACTGTCTGATCGTGAATTGCGACAAACTCGCCTCATTTTAGCAGAACTCCCGCTGGCGGTAACCTTTCATAAGGTGAAATGAGGATGGCCCGAATGGGTGTCCCTGGGTTTCCACGAGATTTCAGACAATTGTTCGGAAGCGGGTTAGCGCGGCGACCGTCGACGCTATCTCGCGATCACCGCTAGCCGGCTTCATCGAAGAACTCGTCTGCGGAGTCAAACTTTGGGGTGCAATAGATCAGGACCGTCATTTCGCCGATGCCGCGATGTCGGACTCCCGGCGGGATCAAGATTGCGGAAAGCGGAGAAACCGGATGCAGTACACCATCGAGTTCGATGGCGGCGTTCGTCCCGCACTGCAGAACCACGTAAACCTCGGTTTGACTGCGGTGGTAATGAGTTCGCGCATCGACCGTGATGTGGGTCAAATGAACCGTCGCGGGCAATTCGGGTCGGTCTGCGAAGGCACGTCGTGCGGTTCCGCACGGGCAGCGCACCGGTGGCAGGGTATCGAGCTGGACGATGGAGGGGCCGTTCGTCATGGGAGATGTCCGAACTTGGATACTGGCGAAGGGTCGACTTTGACAGATGTTGAAGACAGATGGCAGTGGTTATTGGCGGCCAGCCTTCGCCGAAGTCTAAACAGTCAGGGTTATCCGTGAAAGCTGATGGCCATCGATGGCCACTCTTAAGGAGTGGGTTTGCGGTCAAAAACTGGCAATCTGTCCTGCCTGGGCAGCCCTTGCGGCGAGATTTGGCGGCGACAGCAGCCTCCTTGGCGAATCTACGCGTCCAACCGGAAAAGGTGGCGTTTTTTACCTAGGCGGCAAAGGTTCGCAAGCTCGCGAAAATGCACTGGAAGGCTCATTCCCGGTTGATTTGTTGCCGATGAAACGTTCTGTCCAACCAAGGGCACCAACGCTTGTAGCGTGATGCGGTGCGAGGTCGGATGAGTGATCCAGAAGGTCCTGTCACTGGAGGCCAGGGCCTTGTTGATGTCACCGGTAAGAGATTTGATGGCAATGGCCGCTATTTCCGAGGGGATGACCCAACGAACGAGCGGAGTTGCGGTTGAGGGCAATGTGAGCAGAACGAAGTCAGCGGGTTTGGTATCCCGAACCTGACCCGTGTTGTGCTCACCCGAGGCATTGGGGCTTGATCGATGGCGACTTCGTCCACCGACCGTGCCCCAGCTTTGACTCGACTGTCCAAAGCCAACAATTTTTAAACCAGCGACATCGCGAACAACACAACGCATGAGCGACAGGGAGTCGTGGCTTCATGAAACGAATAACTTTGACATTGACAATGGCCCTGGGCTGTCTGATGACGACCCAGAGTTTCGGTTTTGATCTTTTGGACCGTTTGTTGGGTTCCAAGGGTTGTGGCTGTGACACAGCGTGCTGCGAAGCACCGAGCTGTGGCAGCGAAGCTCCTTGCTGCTCGACCGGCCCCACTTGTGGTGCCGAATCGGCTTGCCCATGCGAACCGGCATGCGGCGCTGAATCGGCTTGCGGTTGCGCAGCAGAGCCAGCTTGTGGTTGCGAAACCCCTTGCGGTTGTGCTGCTGAGCCAGCTTGCGGATGCGAAGCACCTAGCTGCGACAGCGGCTGTGGTTCGGCCAAAAAGTGTGGTGGTTTGCTGAGCAAGTTGTTTGGCAAGAAGAAGAGCTCATGCTGCGATTCGTCTTGCGAACCAGCTTGTGGTTGCGAAGCTCCCACTTGTGGTTGCGAAGCACCTAGCTGCGACAGCGGCTGTGGTTCGGCCAAAAAGTGTGGTGGTTTGCTGAGCAAGCTGTTCGCCGGACGTAAGTCGTCAAGCTGCTGCGACTCGGGTTGCGACTCCGGATGTTCAAGCGGATGTGGCTGTGGATCGCCATCCATGGCTCCCGTTTCGATGCCTTCGATCCACTCGGTACCGGAAGCTCCGGCCCCGATCGTCGATCCAAGTGCATCTTACCAAGGCAAGCGTCGCGTCGTTCAGGCCAGTGCTCGCTACGTTCGCTAGGTTGTAAAACCGAGCGGGCCAGGCCAGCCTGATCCCTTCTAGACGTGACCAATCGAAGCGGCCCGACAGGTGAATAACNNACCAGTCGGGCCGCTTTTCGTTTTTCATCACGTGACGTGTTGGAATGAATTCACCAAACCTTGAACGGAAACGCATTTCGATAAGATTGCTCGCTCTAATTCGTTTCGAAATGCTTCATTTACCGGATGAGCGACATCCATATAAAGACGCCGTTGGGCATCTTCCTCTTGGGATCGATCGGCAAGCGTGCTGCCACAATAATTGCAATACCGCGCTTGAACGATGTTTTTTGCCGCGCAATCGGGGCAGGCAACCATTCGCTTGCGACACGGCATCGCAACAAACAACCGTTCTTGCTTTTGCAACACTCGCAAATCGTGAACCGCAAAGCAATTGTCCAGCGTCAATGAACAATACGCAACAAGCGGTTTCTCGCGGGCATCATANNAGGGGGTAATCCGAATCTCAGTGATGTTCATCTAGACGCCTATTTTTTGCTCAAGGATGCTTCTGTGTGGTGGTTCGCAGATACTCCAATGCTAGGCGGGTGGTTTCCGATCTTCTATCGCAAAAAGAAACAAAATGGGTGACGAAGACCGATACAATCTCACAATTCAATGACCAAGGATTGTGCTGATTTGTTAGGGAGCGGCGCTCCATGCGGTCGCCAGATCATTCACTGGGGTGTCCGCAGAGTTGCATCGACAGGCACCAGATCCGCCTTCTGATGAAAGAACCTCGCCGCAAATGCGATCACTTCGTTGGGAGAACTCAGCAACAGTTTTGCTTTGACGTTTCGCATGTGAGCGTGGACGGTATTGATGCTGACATCCAATTTGGATGCGATTTCTTTAATGGCCAAACCTTGAGCCAGCAATTCCAAAAACTCACGTTCACGATCGGTTAATTGGTCGACCTCGGTCGGGATCATCAAATTAAATGTGCAGACAGCCAGATCGGGATTTCCGATAGCCCACATCCAGATGCGATAGCGCAGACCGTCGATCGAAGCGATTTCAACGATGTGACGTTCGTGCAAAGTCGCGGTTCGCGCAAATGCTTGTTTAAAGCGTTCCCCATCGCCGGGCAGCATGTTGACCCATCCCAGATCACCGACTTGCGTTTTGATCGTGTGATTGCTGAGCCACTTTACGATGCCGTTCCAATCGCAAATGGCAACAAAAGCGTCGCCGGGTTTGAGCGTCCCGGAACGCGGCTTAGGATCGGGTTTTGATTTCGATCGTTTTTTCGTGGTCTTGGATGCGGGTTGGACGGCGATCGGTTCGATTTGGGAATCATTCAGTTTTCGTTTCATGACAGTCTGCTGCCTTGTTTGGCAGACTCCGTCGCCAGTCCGCTGTAGGTCGAATGGGGATTACTTTATTCCGGACGCAGGTCCCCATTGACCCAGCCGGGCGAGCGCCAGAATCACAAGATATACCAAATTGACTTCACGAAAACGTGCTGGGGACGATGAAGTTGCGCGAAGCGACAATTTTCGATTCCGATTGCGGGTTGGGAAAACCGCGGATAATTCGTTACGATAGCCGCCCAATCGGTCCAACGCTTAATCGACCGCCATTTCGTCCCATTTTACCTTCACAAGTCTGTCATGACCGAACAAGAGTTAGCTGACCAGAAGACCGCCATTCGCACCGCAGCTCACGCCGCTCGAAAGGCTCAAGCCGACAAAGAAGGTGTCAGCCAGCGGATCACCGACCGCGTGATGCAAATGCCCGCGTATCAGTCGGCCGGTTGTGTGATGTGGTATGTCGATGTGCGTGACGAAGCCCGCACCAGACACGCGCTGCCCGAATCGCTCACTCAAGGCAAACGGATCGTCGTTCCCTACTGCGTTGATGGCGAGCTGGAGCTGTTCTGGTTGGAATCGATGGACGAGCTGGAGCTGGGGATGTACAAAATTTTGGAACCCCGAACCGACTTGCGCGATGTGGCCAGCAAGAAAGTCACGCCGCAAGAATTGGACTTTGTGATGGTTCCGGGTGTCGGCTTTGATCGCCGAGGTGGACGCACCGGCCACGGCAAGGGCTATTACGACAAACTGCTGCAACATGCCCGCCCCGACGCACCACTGGTGGCGTTGGCGTTTGAATGCCAAATGTTTGACGAAATCCCGATGCAGCCACACGACATNNGAAGACGCAGTCTACCCGGGCCGTGGTCGCGGTTAAGCCCCTTTAGCGAGCAGCAAATCGAAAACGAGCCGCTGAAATTTGGCGGCTAGTTCGGGGCTGTTCAGGTACTGGGTCATTTGATTCTGATGGGCCTCGCCGCTGCTCATCACAGCGTCATCGACCGCTTCGGCGAAGTCGCCCAGTAAGGCTTGAGCTCCTGCACTTCAGAAACATCCCTCAACGGTGCGACGCCTTGATCAACAATCGATCGGGCCGCGACATAGAGCGGAGCTAATCGGCGCGGCCGAAAATGATCAAAGCTTTTTTAAAAATGTCTCGCTCGCGTTCAACTCGCCGCAGCTCCGCTTCCAGTTCTCTGACGCGATCATCCCGTGCGCTGGCGACGGGGCCAGCTTTGCCAATCTGTTGCTGTCTCCAGCGATAAAGCAAATTGGTTCCCGAGATGCCTAATCGCTCCACAATCGAAGCGGCCGAGTGCCCGTCGACGAGCATTTGAACAGCTTGTCGCTTGAGCTCATGATCGTATTCCCGTCGCTGCGGCCGCGTGTTTTGGTTGATCTTCCCTGACATCGAACGACTCCTTGGTTGCCGTTATCCTAAGGCGTCGCGTGGCCCCCAAAAACGGGACCACCTCAGGTTCATCTCGGACGTGTTGTAGAACGATTGCTTGGCGGCCTGGAGCAAGAACTTTTCGCGAGCCTCGGGTTCCAGCTTCGGCATCGCCGCCAGTTTTTCGACCTGTTTGAAGTCACCGCGCAGCAGGTCAGCCAGCGACCAGATATAAGCTGCGGTTTGGGAGGAA
>DNWZ01000360.1 GCA_003506095.1 Planctomycetaceae bacterium
CAGGATAGCGAAATCTCTCGGACTCTCTCGGTTAACGGCGACACGCTGGTTAACAGAATTGGGGCTGTAGAGAGTCGTCGCAACGCCTGTGAACAGAGAGTTTGAGACACCGGGTTATGGGCATCAAGCCGAACCACCGGGTGCCACCTGTGTCCCAGCGGTGGCAGAAGCCTGTGGTATTGGTACCGCTTTCCCCAAGGAGACTCCATGCTCAAACCAAAATGGCGGTGCTCGTGTCGCGACGACATTGCCCCACAAACGCTCGCGTCTTTGCTGACTGCACATCAGCGCTATCGCCATCAACTCATGCAACGGAGAAATCAACCGTTCACAGGGGCCTACTATTGGGTGCCAGCTGTCGATGGCGTTTGGAGCCTATCGGTCTGGCCAAATGCCTTCCACGAAGGTGGCGAAGCCGGCCACGTTGATGTCTGGGAAGACTTGGTTTACATCCTCGCGAGGGCATTCCAAATCGATCCGACTACGTTGGTTTCCGTGATCGGTAATTGTCCCTATGGTTTGCCGCGTGGTCGCGTTGTGAAAATGAGTGATGGAAACTGGGGCGTGGCGCACGGAGGCGATGATCCAACAGGGCACTATCTGGAATCTTTCGTGATCGACGCATTCTGTCTAGTGGACGCGAAGCCGAAGTTCTTCTTTGACGAACATGAGCAAATGAGTGGCTACGACCGCGATCGCGTGCGTCTCGCATTGGGCGTCTGACTTAGGACGGTGCCCTCAGGTTGAACTTTGAACCTGACTCGTGCACCCACCAAGTCATTCCGGTTGCCGGTTCGTGGGCGGTTAACCGTCCTTGGAAGCCGCATGCGGTGTCGATGCAAATGACATGGCCCCAATGCCTAACAGCTAGCGCTGCGGTGTGTCCGACCACAACCAGCTTTCCCGAGCAGTGCGGAACCGGAGGGTGGCTATCGATGGGAGTCCATCGAAGTAATCGAGATGTTTGCTTGTTCATTTCAACAAATGGGTCGTAACACGCATGCGTGAAGATACATTGCTCGGTTTCATAGAATGGCATGCATCGGTTTAGAAAGTCCCAGTGTTCTTCGGGGACAAATGAAAGATTGCTCCCGTGGAACCATGCGTCTTCCGTGTATGAGGCGAGCGTTTGGTCGCCTCCGTCGTAAAGGAACCGATCCAATGCGTATTTGTCTCGTCGTGCGTCGAGCATCATCTCGTCATGATTGCCGAGAATCGGAAAGACTCGGCACTGCTCACCGAGTTCAATCAGCGTTTGTATTACACCGCAAGCATCAGGTCCGCGGTTCACGTAATCACCAAGCGGAATAAAGGTGTCTTCCATTTGAGGCTGAATCTCGTCGATCAAGCGTCGCAACGCGTCAGCGTGACCGTGGATGTCACCAATCGCAATGGTGCGTCCCACTTTCTTTGGCTTTGTCGGTTCGTCAATCGACATGTGAATTGCGAGTCCTTAGAGGTTAATCGGTTGGCCATCCGTCGCGACGAACACGTTGTCAAAGTGCTCGCGAAACTTCTCCGGCTCAAAAGTATGAATCGGGATGATTGTTTTTGCGTTGATCGCACGGGTAAAGTTGACAATATCAGCTGAGAGAGCATGCCCGCTGGTGTGCGCGTGGACGATTCGTCCATTGGTAGCGGCAAAAGCAGATTCAACCTTCTGCCATTTGTCTTGGCGACTGTAACCTTGCCACTTGGAATAAATGCACAACGAGTCATTGGGCAGGCCATCGGCAAAATCCTCCAGCATGCTTTCACGAAACACCATCAAATGCGATTCTGGCGTTTCCAGGATCTCATCCATTTGGATTTCGACGTTGCGAAACATGTCGTGAACTTTGGTCGGGCCTCTTTGTTCAATCTTCCTCTGTTCTGACAATGGGTAGTAAACTCGTCCGAACCCGCTAGTCAGCGGGTTTTCAAGTCTGGCCTCATAGCTTGCCATGTAAAGTGTAAACGCGGTGTACACGTCTGCGACGAAGGTTCGCCCTGTCTCTTTGGCCGCATGAATGAACGCGCGTAATCGGTCCATATGTTGCGGTGAGAAGGCAGCTAAAACCAACCCGAGGGCGTCTTCAACATGCCAGGTGATTTGTATTTCCAGTTCAGCTTCGCTGGTTGCGTTTCCATCATCTAAGCCGAAGTGAGTTCCCTCCACGATTAAGGCGTCGAGACTTGACCCGCGCAGCGTCTCGATGATGCTTTCATGTTCGTCAGGGCGGTTGCCGTGCAATCGCAAGTCGCCGGTGTAGAGCAATCGCTTCCCAGCGGCCTCGATCAAGAAAGCTAGGCAGCCATGAATTGAATGATCCACCGCAAGCGGAGTGATGGTGAAGTCGCCGATGGTCACCTGCCTTCCCGAATGCACCTCCCGGTGCCGCCCATCCGGAATTCGAGATTGGTTCGCGAAGACCTCACCCACCAACATCATTTTGCTTGTTCCCTTGCTCGCGTACACCGGAATCGTTGAAACGGTGTGCTCAAGAAGTCCGACGTGATCAAGATGTGCGTGTGAAAGCAGGATTGCATCGGGTTGGGACTTACCAGAGAAAAGCCCCGGAACACATGGTGCGATTCCGTTCGCCTCGAGTCGGGTCGTAGTCATGCGACTGAGTTCGGTCCGATCATAGGGTTGGCGGTTTTCGTCAAATATCGGCATGCCTACATCGAGAATAATGCGAGTCGTGCCTGACTGGACCTCCAGGCAACTGCCGCCGACCTCTTTGCTACCTCTGAAGATGGTTAATTGCATTGGCTACGTTAAACTCTGAATCTCGAAGTTGACAATTTGGAAAGCGACTCCCGGAGAACCAATGGTTGTTTCTCGCTTGACGTTGGCCGTCACCCCGGAAAGTGTCAGTCTGGACAGTTTGGTGGCCAAGGTCTGATTTGACTCAGTTTATGACTACGTCTGCCAGCTGGCGGGATTGCACCAACAAGCTTCCCAAGGTGGGAACAGCCTGTCTCCGGGAGTCTCGTACCACAATACCAGGAAAGACCGTCACGGTTGGGTCAGAGGGGTTCAAGAATCGAGCAAGTTTTTCCCAGAGTGGTTACGCCGCTGTGGGATCGATCTCGCGGGACATTGACCCATGCACGACACCCATCGCCTCGTTACTTTTTGGATTCCTCACTTTGATTTGTATCCCAGATAGCCAGCGATCAGGAAAACTCCCACTACGCCAACCATCCACCAGTGGAGAGCTGACAATCGTTCGATATCAAAAATCAAAACGAAAGGAGCGACGACCACTGAAGCAATGACAAAAGGAATGGGCCACAGTAAAAGAATCACATATGCTAAGATGCCATACGTGACAGCATCAGGCCGACGAGGAGGATGCGTTAGCCCATGACTGGCGGA
>DNWZ01000019.1 GCA_003506095.1 Planctomycetaceae bacterium
ACATTTGCGAACCGTCCGATTGCAAATGGGAGCGACGACGACTTCGTTGGGATCAATCGTTTCACGACGAGCCAGACGGACCATGGCAGAACCGCATCAGGATTGAAGGAAATACGGGGCGATGCAATCAGGAGAATCAGCATCCCCCGCACAGTCGGCAACGTCAACTCCTAAAAAGTGCTCTGTCCCTTTGTACTCCACTTTGTACTCCATTCAATGGATGGCACCAATTGAACGGCCACTAGGTCCAAACAACAGCTTGCGATGGCCGAAGTTCTTACCGGAGCTTTCATCCTGTCCCATGAGAAAACATTTGCGAACCGTCCGATTGCAAATGTGAGCGACGACGACTTCGTTGGGATNNTTTCACGACGAGCCAGACGTACCATAGCAGAACCGCATCAGGATTGAAGGATATACGGGGCGATGCAATCAGGAGAATCAGTATCCCCCGCACAGTCGGCAACGTCAACACCTGAAAAATGCTCTGTCCCTTTACTTCTTCATGGATGGCCCCAACTGAACTATCCTATACGACCGGGAAACTAAACTGTTACCTGACAATGACAGTGCTTTTCCGACCTCCATCGGTTTTATCAGTTTTTGTAGATTTCGTTGTCCGAACTCTGAGGAACCGGTAGGCTCCATTGCTTTTCCCCATCTTGCCCACCTCTGACTAAAACGGCCTCGCCGAGCAAGTCCTTCTTAACGACAACTTCTATCAAATAGCCAACGCACTCGTCTCCCAGATCGTATAGCCCGCTGAGTTCGCCAGTGGATGACACTGCGAATCGTTTGCTGAAAGCGTAGCCCTTTATGAGAATACTTATGTCAGAGTATGAAGACATTCTGTGAAAGACCCAAAGTACGGACTTGCTTTCATCTAAACCATATCGTTCAAAGTAAAACACAATCTGCGGGTTCGAGTTTTTTTGAAGTTTATCGAACACTTTTTTGAAATGCTTTTTGACGTAAAGATGTTGCTTAATCTCTCTCCCCTCGGTGTTGTCGTACTCATTTTGCTCGAAATCCATGGCTTGCTTTAGTTGCTCTGCAAGCCCGTCTCCAGCGAGCGACGAATGAAATCGAACTGCGTCGGCATAGATGGCTATTTTTGCAATCTTACTGCGACCAAACATAACAACCCTCCAAAGCGGGAAGTCTTGTGCTAAAATTTTTCTAATGCTCTCAATTAGATTCAATGTCACGATTTTGTGATTGCTCCACTCCACGCTCAGTGTGCGATCAACGTCGTACTCCACAATTAAGAAATCTTTTGGACCTGCTGGATTTCGATAATCCAGGAGTGGGACTCCAATTGAACTCCCAGACTTTTTTATCGTGTCAGCAATCGCAATTATTACTCGAACTTGCTCCATTTCTGTAAGGTCTGGAATATTTGGCGTTGTGCGAAATACTTCTTGGTCACTATGCGGAGACTTGGAGTGATCGTCTATATTGAGATTAAAAATGCCATCGAACTCGTCGACGCTCGGCAGCTTTTTGTTTTCCATCGCATTACTCATTGTATACATTCCCAAAAGAAAGCTTAGAATTGCGGTTGCGGTGTAACGCAAAATGCAAAGCACCGCCCACGCAGTAAATGCCAGCGAGCTTTTACGTGCATTACGGCCTAAAATCATTTGTCATATTCGCCTGTGGCTGAAGTGGTTTGCATCTGATCAATCCTGTCTAAAGCTTCTCTGATTCTGGCATAGTAACTGTCCCGGAACAGAAGTGCTGCCTTTTCATTCCGTTGATCTACAACTTCAGCAAAGAAACCACGATTCCCGCCTTCGTTTCCCGGACCGAAAAGGTGCCGCCCCGCGGCGTTTAGGTCACCTTTATTCAACGCATCCACTGCGGATCTGAAGTTACCGCTTTTGGCGGCGACATCCATTGCCCCAACCACGTCCATTGTCGCTACATTTAGTATACCAATTCCAATCGCGCTTTTTGTCGCCGTTGAGAATAGATTTTTTGGGCGAAATAAAGGGTCAGGAGCGAATGGCGTTGTCCACGGCGTTTTTTCGTTATCAGCCCTGATTTTCTTGGCACGTGCGCAGCGTTAAGAGACGCGTTCCATCGCGTTTCGAAAATTAAATTATCTTTCGCTAGTTTGAGGATTTGGTCGTTAGCATGAACCGACTGGTTGATATACTCGTCCCTGGCGTGAACCTTCTCTGGCGGGTGTGTTGATATACAACCAGGGAAGGTTCATGGCCATTCTAGCAAGTCTCTCGCCGCGATGCTTTACCATCTTTCAGCGTTCGATGATTCAATCGGACGACCTTCCGCTTAGCGAAATCCTTGACAGCTCTCTGATCGCAGATGCCTTCGAAGAGGATAAGGTAGATTTCGGCATCGCCGACGAGGATGTCTTCACGCCAGCGATCACATTGTGGGCGATGGTTTCCCAGTTCCTGTTTGCTAAAACCGGGCGGTCATGCAAAGCGGCAGCCGGCCGCGTCGTTTCGCTCTGGGCAAGAACGGCCAATCGCGTCGTTGCTCAAAATGCGGGAAACTTCTGCAGAGCAAAGGCTAAGATTCCAACTGCGACCGTTCGCAAGATTGCGCTGCGGCTTGCTTCGGAAGCTGAACAGCAATCGTTAGAATTCGATGATCCTCACTCGCCTTTGAATGACTTACTCGCCGAAGATCGAGTTAGCCCACAGGTTATTGCAGCGATTCGATCAGTGCCAATCGGCGGACGAATTATCATGGTCGATGGCTTTACGATTGATGCGCCAGACACCAAGGAAAACCAAGCAAAGTATCCACAACCACCCGCTCAGTCCGATGGATTGGGCTTTCCTATGATCAGGTGCGTCTGTTTGGTTTCAATGCTCACAGGGATGCTGATTGACCTCGGTTATGCACCGTACAGTGGTAAGGGAACTGGTGAGACCGCGATCCTTCGTCAATTGCGATCTTCGCTCAGGAAAGGAGATATTCTTGTTGCCGATTCTTATTACTTCAATTATTGGTTGATTGCAATGTGCTTAGATATTGGTGTTCACGTTGTGATGAAAAATCACCACCTGCGGGATGATAATCCAATCGGTGCAAATCGTTTGAGCGAAACTGAGCGAACTGTGAAATGGGTTCGTCCACTACGCCCAAGTTGGATGCCGAAGAAGGTATGCCGCAAGGTCCCAAGACTGATTGAGATGCGACTTAGTGATATCGCGGCTGACAAGATCGGTAGTCGAAGCGATGGCTTCACGGTCGCAACTACATTGCTCGACACTCAGGCTTATCCCGGCGATTGGATTGGTAGTGTGTTTGAGGGCCGCTGGATAGTTGAGCCAGACATTGGTTCAGTCGAATGCACGATGGGACTGGAACATTTGCGCGGCCAAAGCCCGGAGACTTTGGAGCGTGAAATCTGGACCGCAATGCTGACATACAATCTCGTACGTTTGAAGATGCTGCAAAGTGGATATGCCGGTGCAAGTGAGATTTGGGGTATGAGCTTTACCGAAACCTATCAGTTGCTTTCGACGAACTGGCTGTTGTGCGCATGCACTGGCGTTAACGAAGCGCTAGTAACCTCAGCGCAAGCACAGGGTATCTGCGCGGTAGTCGGAAATCGTCCCGACCGATCCGAGCCGCGAGAAAACAAGCGACGCCCCAAGGTTCTCAAGCTCATGACCGTGCCTCGCCGCATCTACCACGCGATGCTCGCGGCGCTTTCAAAAATCCCGTAAAACGCCGTGGACAACGCCATTCACTCCTGGAACCTTTGTTTTGTTACAAAGGCAAAGAAACCGGCGAGACGGCACTGCTTCGGCAGATCCTCGGTTGCTTCTGCAAAGGTGATGTGGCCGTGGCCGATCGGTTCTACGGGAACTACTGGATGATCGCGTTGTTGATGCAGTCTGGTGTGGATGTTTGTTTTCGCAAGCATCAAAAGCGGCACACGGACTTTCGCCGAGGACGTTGCCTGGGCAAGGATGATCACATCGTCACCTGGCAGCGACCCAATCGTCCGCCGTGGATCAGCCAGGAACTCTATAACTCGATGCCGAAATCGATTGAACTTCGCGAAATACGTTTCGTGATCACCAAGCCGGGCCGCAAGCAAGATCCTTTTATCATCGTGACCACGATGCCCGATGTCCAAAGCGACGACGCGGTGCAATACGAAGATCTTGCCGAGTTGTTTGGCTTTCGCTGGAATGCGGAACTCGATATTCGCAGTATCAAGACGCATCTGAATTTAAACCATTTGCGCTGCAAAAGCCCGGAGATGGTTCGCAAGGAGTTCTAGGTAACGATGCTGGCCTATAACGCGATTCGGGCAACGTCGCTGGGCAGCGCGTGGATCTGCGGCACACGGCCTCGCGAGGTAAGTTTCGTCAGTTGCTGCCAGTTCGTGCTGGCTGCCTGGGACGTGATCG
>DNWZ01000766.1:0-1968 GCA_003506095.1 Planctomycetaceae bacterium
AATCGGCATGTGCGTCTGTGGAACCTCGTCGACATGCAAGCACCACCCAAGACGCTCTTCGATGTGGAGGGTGGCAATGAGTGATCAACAAACCAATTGCGAGGTTAGCGAGGTTATTTTTCGCGTGTTGAATCGTGGTCGATCTGTGATGTTGTGCGGGGTTAGCGTTGCATACACCAAGCGATGCGATTGCGTTTTAGACGTTTTTGCGACCGCTGGTGATGGCGAGTGTCGCTCGTTCAAAGAATACGAATTCGTGTTTAAGTCTCTGCGGACAGGTGACTTACAGCATTCAACTTATATCACCCCCTCGTTTGTCGCTAACCTCGCAAATCACGGTTGTAACCTCGCAAATTGGAGCCTTAACCTCGCAATTCCAGCAGCTAACCTCGCAAGCGAATCATCGTTTTCCCAGGGGAAAAATACACTTTGCGAGGTTAGCGAGGTTATTTCCCTACCTTCACATGTACGCACGCGTGCGCGCACACGCGCAGGAGAAACGAATTTCCAATATAGAAGCGATAGGAAAATAACCTCGCATAACCTCGTAACCTCGCAACTGGGTTTCAGGGTTGGCCGACGCTCGATTGCCGACGTGTCCATCACTTCGGTCCAACGCACGACGTTGGCCCACGTTGCGAGATTTCTAACAAGCCGCCCAACGAGCCGTCTATCGCGTTGGACGCGACACAGTGCCAATTACTTCGCAATGGTGGGAGTTTCTCCATGACCTCAACACTCCAACTGCTACGCAACATCGAAGTTCGTGAAATTACCGTTCATGCAATCGTCGAAGGCGATTGGATTATTCCCATCGATCAATCAGGTAATCGAATTGGTAAGAAAGTTCGTGCATCAAAAGTTGGCGGCCGACTCGAACCCCACGTGCTCTCAGAGTGGTGTTGGGCAAGGGCGATTCAACGAATGGCCCAGCGTGCGTTATCGAGTTCGAACCACAAGCAGTACGACCCTTGGACAACGCGCATCGATTCGCTTGCCTGCTCGTTGCGTATACGTCGACGGCTGCCTCACGCCATGCCACGTTCACGACAACGATTCGAACGTTACTCAACCTCAACTTGGGAGGAATCCGTTCATAGGCTCTGGCAACAGGCTTACAACCGGCAGAAGAAAGCTTCACTAACGGGATGGGATCGCTGGGCAGCTACCGTCTCGAGGAATCACAACAGAAAAGGAAACTAAGCAATGGAAACGAAACGATCCGTAACGACCACCCAGATCAAGAAGATCATCGAAAGCCAAGACTATCGATGTGCTCTTACCAACCGCATGCTAACGCCTGAGACGGCATCGCTTGATCACAAGCAGCCAATCTCACGAGGTGGCACGCACGAGGTTGCAAACCTATGGGTGGTCGAACACGTTGTCAACACTGCTAAAGGAAGCCTCACCGTCGAGGAGTTCATCTCGATGTGCCGCGATGTCGCGCGTCACCAGGACGCATTGTCCACCCCAGAGGGTGCCGACCCATCGGACTCCACCCTTCAGGGGGCGGGGCAGGCGCCAGTGCCGCCCCTCATGAGCGTTTAGGTACTCCAAGCCCAGCGGTGCCCCCAGGGGCAGCGGGAATAGCCGCGCTACTCGACACAGTTTGTTTTATTTGTCCGTCCCAAATTCCTAGCAAAAGGATTGCAACATGAATACCACTGAATTGCGAATCGAAATGTGGCCGATCACTCAACCGCGGCCGTACGAGAGCAATCCTCGAGTCAACGACAAGGCTGTCGATGCTGTCGCAGCATCGATCAAGGAGTATGGATTCTCACAGCCAATCGTGGTCGACACGTATGGCGTAATCATCGTTGGCCATACCCGGCTCAAAGCAGCACAAAAGCTCGGCCTGGAGTATGTTCCAGTCGTTGTGGCATGCCACCTTACCCCTGAGCAAGCTCGCGCGTACCGGATCGCCGACAACAAAACGGCCGAACTGGCAGATTGGGATTTCGA
>DNWZ01000766.1:2037-2529 GCA_003506095.1 Planctomycetaceae bacterium
TCATCCTCGCCGGTTGATCTGGATCGTCTGCTGGCCGGCGCAGCGATCCATCTCGTCAACACGGATCCGCCTTACAACGTGAAGGTTGAACCGCGGTCGAACAATGCGATCGCTGCCGGCCTATCGTCGTTCACCAATGATGGAGCTGCTTCGAGGCTGAAGGGCGGCCAAGGAAACGCTGCATCGTTCGGTGTCGACCATGAGACCGGCAAACCAAAACATGCGGCAACGCACAAGAAGCTTCGCGCGAAAGATCGTCCGTTAGCAAACGACTTCGTTAGCGATGAGGCCTTTGACCAGTTGCTTGAAGATTGGTTTGGAAATATTGCTCGAGTCTTGCTACCTGGTCGCTGTTTCTACATCTGGGGCGGCTACGCTAACTGCGGTAACTATCCGCCAGTCCTGAAGAAGCATGGGCTGTACTTCTCGCAGTCGATCATCTGGGACAAACAGCATCCAGTCCTAACACGCAAGGACTTTATGGGAGCGCAT
>DNWZ01000405.1 GCA_003506095.1 Planctomycetaceae bacterium
CCGCTCGATTTAGAATCTGGCAATCGCATCGTTGCCGATATTCTTGGGTCATGGAATGTGGCCAGCAAGCACTGGGTGATCCGTCAATATGATCATGAAGTGCAAGGCGGCAGCGTTGTCAAACCGTTGGTCGGGCCGCAATGTGACGGGCCTGGCGACGCGGCGGTGATTCGGCCGTTGCTCACTTCGCGCCGAGGCCTGGTGATCTCCTGTGGTATGAATCCTCATTATGGAGATTTCGATACTTATCATATGGCGGCATCCGCGATCGATGAGGCAGTTCGCAATGCGGTTGCTGTCGGAGCGGATCCGTCGACGATTGCGATTCTTGATAACTTTTGTTGGGGTTACACTGATCGCCCTGAAACGTTGGGGTCGTTGGTGCGAGCGGCAATCGCTTGTCAAGATTTGGCAGTTGCGCTCGGCACACCGTTCATCAGCGGCAAGGATAGTTTGAATAACGAATTCAGCTACTTTGGCAACGATGGCCAGAAGCAATCGATCTCGATCCCGCCCAGCCTGCTGATCAGCGCGATGGGGCAAATCGATGATATCGGTTCTGCGGTGACGATGGATGCTAAGAAATCGGGTAACGCGATCTATATGATCGGCGAAACTTATGAGGAATTGGGCGGATCGCATTATGGCATCGTCACCGGCGCTAGCGGCGGCGAAGTGCCGAAGGTAAACGCATCACTGGCCAAGCGAACGTTCGATGCGATGCATCAAGCGATCAAGACGCGACTCGTACGAAGCGTTCATGATTTAAGCGAAGGTGGTCTGGCGATCGCAGCGGCAGAGATGGCGATGGCGGGTCGATTGGGGATCCGTTTGGATGCCGCGTCGGTCGGTGAAAATCTTTCGGATGCCGCCAAGTTGTTTGCCGAGTCCAATACACGATTCCTGGTCGAAGTGACGCCGGAAAACGAAGCTGCGTTTGTCGAAGGTTTTAAAGCGGCCAGCGTTTCGGCGATGCGGATCGGCGAAGTCGATTCGTCGCAGCGAGTGGTCATCACAATTGGCGACAAGACGGTCGTCGACGTGGCGATCGAGCCGTTGATCGATCGCTGGAAACAGCCGCTGAACTGGTGATCGATGGCCGGAAATCGGAGTTGAAAGGGTGCAAAGGTTGAAAAAGCCGTTAAACTGAAGCGGCTGTTTCGGCGCACGGAGTGTGCCCGCTACCATGTTCCCTCAGTTGCACCTGCCGACATGATCCTTCCCGCCATTCCCACCACCTTGACCGTTGTCATATCCCGTGGCCATTCGCGAAACCCTGAAAAACGGGCTGTCGAAGCGGCGATTGTGGACGCTGCCACCAGGTTGCCGGGCGTCCGCGTGCTTGATCTGCCGCATTTGTACGACTTAAAAGCCGATACCGAAGCGATCAAAACGTTGCTGGGCGTTGACGGCGAAATGATCGTCGCGTCGTGGCTGTTTCCGCGGGCGACGCACTGGTTGCTCGATCGCATCGGCGTTCGCGGCCAAGTTGGCGAGACGTCGTTCGACGAAGTCGCTGATGAAGACGACGACAACGACGCGGAAATGAAGGGCGATGGCGGGGAGGAGCCACGCGTCACCGATCTGTTCCCACGCCAAGGCCGCACGATCTATTCGCTCGACATGCGTGCTGGAGATGGCGAAAAGCTGGCCGCCGAAGTCCGCCGAATTGCTGATCAGGTTGCCGTGCAATCGGAATCCGATGGTGATCAAGCGACCGACCTGAGCGGCCCGTGGTCGTCGCGAGCGGGCAACTTCGAACCTTTGCCGCCGATTCGTCTGGACGATTCGCCGACGCGTCGCTGGTATCCGGTGATCGACTACAGCAAGTGTACGAACTGCATGGAATGCATCGACTTTTGTCTGTTCGGCGTTTACGGGATCGATGGTGCCGAAACAATATTGGTTGAGCAACCTGATAATTGTCGCAAAGGCTGTCCGGCGTGCAGTCGCGTATGCCCGGCCAACGCGATCATTTTCCCACAGCACAAGGCGCCGGCGATTGCGGGTGCGGCGGTCGAAGGGGAAGAGGGATTTAAGATCGATTTGTCAT
The DNA here is from genome assembly GCA_003506095.1 of Planctomycetaceae bacterium. Taxonomy (GTDB): domain Bacteria; phylum Planctomycetota; class Planctomycetia; order Pirellulales; family Pirellulaceae; genus UBA6163. The sequence goes on from DNWZ01000405.1 coordinate 2,054, forward strand.
TGCTGTTCGGCGCCCCAGACCAAACAGCCGATCCGGTTGCCGTAGCAGCGAGAGAACGCGACGAGCAACTGTTATTGGCCGGTCGCGCGGCCGTCGGCATGCCCCAATCGCGCCGCACACAATCAAAGGACGCAGCCCCCGATCATCTCGACGACCTGATCGATCAACTCGATCAATGCGAACTGTGATTGCTGTTGACGATTAGCGATTGAGGACAATCGCTCTACACTTGCCCTTGCCTAAAGTAAAAGTGGCGGGAAAGGGCACATAGGGATGCCGCAGCGCGAATGCAGAACAATTGTCCTCAATTGTTTCTGCATTGTCGCCGGGTGATATCAATCATTGGTTTCAAATCGATTATCCCCCGTGAAGTCCGTTTGCGTTGGCAACGCGAACTCGAAAATTGGCTTGTTATTTGTAGGTTGCCGATCGAGTTGGCCGCTTCAACCGTCCATCAAAAGCTCCCCAATCACGACTGTTTGATTAAAACACGATCGGCCCGGGAACAGGCAGAGTTCTGTAAAGGGAGCGACCGAATCTTTCATCGTTCACTCAATGATTGCCACGGTGCTTCCCCCGGCGCTTTTACGACACCTGAATCCTTTGCTCGGTCGTTGTTCGCAGCGCACGTTAGTGTTCCGGCTTTAGAGGACAGTTGAGGACACAGGATGTTTTCGTGGCAACGGTGCGTGATCGCTCGCCCCGCGCGGTCAGTTCACCGGCCAAGGCTACCAACTAGGTGGTATTTGAATCGCTGGGTGTCATTTCTGCACGTTGTTTTTTGGAGGGTAGCAGATGTGATTTTGCGGTTCGTTCGGCTTCTGACTACAGATCACCATGATTGCTGGAACTGCCCTGTGATTGTTACGGCATCAGGGCCAACAGCAAATCGGTTGCAGCCGTATTGACGAGCGATATACTAACCACCTGGTTGGTTTCTGACTTATCTACGAGGCTTGCGATGATCTCCGTCACCTGTCAGTCGTGCGCCAAAACCTTTCGAGCCCCGATAAACCTGGCGGGCAAGCGGGTCAAATGCCCGAAATGTTCGCAACCGCTGGATGTTCCCCAGGCGGCAGCCATCGTTACCGATTTACCCGTCGCTAGCCCGCCAAGTCCGCCTACACCGCTTGCGTTTACCGCGGTTCAAACGAGTGGATCACAGCCCTTCGCACCGGCTTTTCAAGCCGGCAAATCCATCGCTGCGTTGAATGACTTGGGGCCTGGCAGCGATGATTCGCCCATCGCCTCTGCAAACCTTGTGACCGACGTCGAGGCCGGCAAGGCGGCGAACGGCCTGATGCCCACGAATGGGTTCGCTATCCATACCTATCAAACGACGCTCAATCCCAAAGAGAAAGACAAACATCGATCACGCGGCAGTTCGAAGAAAAAATCTGCTGAGGCTAGCGATTCCGCCACAAACCGACGCAAGCCTGGCAAGAAGAAAGGCTATCCCTTAGGGGCCTTCGTGGCTGTTGCTGGACTAAGTGTGGCCTGCATCGGCTTGGCCGCGTTCGCGTTTAGGCCGCCTCGTGCCGCCGAGCCCATGGCGTTGAACGACTCACAGGCCAGTCCGAAGAAGCAGCGTCCCGACGCGGCTTTGCGATCTTCCGCAGGCCGATCGCTGCAGTCGGATCTGCCTGCCGCAGTGCCTCAGGCGTTACCCGCTGAGACTTTGCCTGGGAGTTTGCCCGGGACTTTGCCTGCCGAAAACTCGACAATCGTGCTGCCAGAGGAAGACTTAGCCGACGTCGCCAAAACCGCAGACGTTCCACCAGTCGCTCCAAAACCCGCCATGGCCGAACCCCGCATCGACTCGCCACAACCGCCAGTCGATGGAGTCATGCTTTCGTTGTCGTCCGGGAAAATTGGCAAATCGGATCCGTCCCTCGGCCTTGGCGATGCTGTAAAAATTAATTTTGGCGAAGCGGAGCCATCTGCTGCAACACCACCGGTCGCCGATAGCACGTCATCCAGCCCGCCTGGCGGGCTCGCGGAATCGCTCGCTGCTGCCACAGCCGACAAGGCGGCAGATCTAACGGATGTACTAGCTGCGCAAAAGGACCAGTCGCTGTTCAAAATCAAATATTATCCCAACCTTCGCAAACTGTTCGCCACACGCTTTGCGACCTCATATGATGCGGAAATACGTGATGCTTATGCTGGCGATTATGATGCGATTCAAGCTTGGTTTGAAAAATATCCTGATATCCGCGAGGAGTTTTACACTGCGATCAAGCCCGAGTTTGATGATGCAAAGGCCGCACTTTCACTCTTCGCAGAACTCTACCGAAAGTTTCCTGACCGGCTTCATAGTTATGCCGATTTAGCGATCGCGATTAGCGTAACCTGGGATAAGCCAAAAGGTGGCGTTTATGATTATGCTCACCACCAAAGCCGAACGAAAAGCACATTGCCAGACGGGCTTGCCGAGGCTGTCGACAATTTTGAATATGTCGTCAAAGCAGAATCGTTCATGCAAGGGCGCGGCCAATACTTGCCTTGGGAATTCATGACGCTGCTAGTCGATCATCGAACCCCCATTGAAGAACGTCAGTGGGCGATGGCGAATTATGTTTCGCGGCGTGCGGGGTTCGGTCAATGCTATAAGGAAGTTCCTTATGACCACCAAATGCTAGATACGAAAAGCGAAGTATGCAAGCTCGCCGGCAAACCTTACAGTTTGCCGATGATCAAGCAATTCGGCGGCGTCTGTGCGATGCAAGCCGACTTCGCCGCCCGAGTCGGAAAGAGCATCGGAGTTCCGGCGGCTTATGTACGAGGCAAATCGGCTTATGGTGATAACCATGCCTGGGTAATGTGGGTTGAATTACAGAATGTCACTCCCAGCAGCATCAGTTTCACACTCGAGTCGTTTGGGCGCTATTTTGGTGACAAATATTATGTCGGCACTTTGTCCGACCCGCAGACCGGACAGGAGATCACCGACCGAGACCTCGAACTGAGGCTTTATCAAGTTGGCGTAAGCGCGATCGCTAAACGCCATGCTGCTTTGTTGATGGCGGTTTACCCCGAGATCGCTGAAGCATCCACATTCAAAACTGCCGATCGATTGGCCTACCTCGGCGCGGTATTAACCGTCGGCCCCGGCAACGAAGCGGCCTGGTCAGAAGTCGCTCATTTGTCGGGAAGCGAAGAAGTTGGAAAAACTCACAAGAAACTGATGGCTCGTACTCTGGACAACCTGTTTCGTACTTTCGCAAATTATCCCGACTTCACCTGGAAAGTGTTCGACGACTTGATCGCCTATGAAAAAGAACTGCCTGCCAAAACGCTGTTGTACGAGCGTTTGGTCGTCCTCTACGAATCGGCAGGTCGCCCCGATTTGGCCTGCGAAGCCCGCCTGAAGTTGGCTGAGTATCAGGTCGAAATGGGAAAGATGGTCGATGCTGTGAATGGACTGGCATTCACAGTCCGCAAGTTCCCCGAAGAAGGGAGATATGTACCTCAGTTGATTGATAAAATCGAATTGATCTGCTCAAGCGCACCCGAAGCCGCTCAGCTCATTCTGCCGTTTTACACCTCCATTTTGCCCTTGATTCCCAAGACGCGAGGCAACCGTCCCAGCCAATTTTGCATCGAGATGCATGAGCGGGCGATTGCACGATTCCAGGAATATGGCCAACTGCAGGGAGCCCAACTTCTGCAAGGGCAACTCGCATCCATTCGCGCTGGCCAAGTTGCGAGATAATGACGTTTACCGCAGGCAGATCAAGGAAAACGATAACGGGCCAGGCCTCTTTGGTACGTGCATCCTGAACAAAGACGCCTGCCCCATTTGAATTGCTCTGCATTTGAATTGCTCTTTTTCGGCATCGCGATAGGTGATCTACGACTTCGGTAAGGCAACGTCGTAAGTATTCTCGCCTGCCTGAATCTCGGTCTCCAACTTGCTTGAATTGTTGTATTCATTGGGTATGAATTGCTGGGTAGCCTCGATCATCGTTCCGGGTGGATGAGGCGGACCTGCCTCTTGGGAACCAAGATTTCGCAGCCCCATAATCGCTATGCGGTTGGCACCAAGAACCGGCCCTTCGGATTCCGAAAGCTGGTATTTCCCACCGACGATGGTCGCGACCGCCTCGGGCCCTCCGTTCTGAGGGATAAAGCTGATCTTACCGTTTTCGATTGGACTACCTTGCCAGGTGACCGTACCCTGGATCCCCGCCCGTGCCGGGCCGCCTTCGCCACAACCTGTCACACTCAACAAGCTAAGCGTTAATACTGCCACCGCCAAAACCTGTCCCGCCGTAGCCCATAGCTTCACGCCCGTACCGGACGCGAGTACTGATGTTGGTTTGATTTTCATAAAGTGCATTCCGAGGCTTGATCGATCTCATTCTGTTGCGGCCCGACGATTAAAACTCTCCCAGCACAGCCCCATCTTGAGGATTTCCCAGGTTCTGCCACGTCAACAGTTCGACGCTATTGGAGATCGTACGCACGCTGCCGTCGACCAATGCGGCATTGACCGCGCCGGGGTGAAGACTGCGGGCCGAGAGCACGACTGATCGGTTGTTCCATGCGGTATAAGTTCCAATGCAGGGTGCCCGAGGAATCGATATGCATAGAGCGCCGCGAAACTGGTCATCTATCCTTGTGTTGGGTGAAAAATTGTGGTGATAAAGTGGGCCCTCTGGGTAATGCATCACGCCGCGAAAGTCGTTACCAGGTGATCTCAGCAATTCCGCCACCATGACTGTATTGCTAGTTCCGTCCAAAATATCAGCCATGTTGCGAGACGTGTTTTGGATGAATACACCCAAGGGCCCACGTACGACACTATTTTGCCCTACTGTGAACATCGGGCCGATACCATTGTTCGCTGCGTAATTGCCACGAGCCCAATTCGTCAAAGCCAAGTCGACTTGAACATCCGAGGGGCAAGTCATCGTTGCAAGGAAGGTGGAAGTAACCCTGTGAACGCCCGATCCCGCAGGCGGGCCTCCGAAGCCCTGCCAAGCGGTAATTCCGTCATACAAATTGGTCTGCTCAATGAAGGGCAGCATATGCGAGACCCAAGTGGATTCGTTCGCAGGCCCAGTCGTAAACTGGTAATAACCAGCTGGAAACCTTCGATATGTATCGTGGTAATTGTGTAGTCCCAAAGCAATTTGCTTTAGATTGTTTGTGCACTGCATCCGCCGAGCAGCCTCGCGGGCCGCCTGCACTGCGGGAAGCAGCAGACCAACCATCACACCTATAATCGCAATCACGACCAAGAGCTCGACCAAAGTAAAGGCCGATCGGATCTTCCGTCCAAGCATGGCACATTCCTGCTTATAAGATTAATAAAGAGAACTGCAGATAATCACCACAATGCCGAGCAATCAGTCATTGGGATAACTAAAAAACATGTGTTTTGAAATCGCCAGCAACTCTCGCACCAAGTTCTCGGCTGGTTCGAGGCTCCAATAGTAATTACGAAACGGCTCCGCAGACTCACCGCCCGTAAATGCCCTGATCCCGGCTTCGTTGGCAGTTTAAAAGCGGCTGGCCTGCCATTAAGCACAGAGTGTTGCGTTTAGCTATTCATGACCGCACCAACTTTTTTCTGTCGACCATTGGCTGTGAACTGGTGGCAGGGTGATAAGCAGAGACGTTTAGAATGGCGATTGCCCAGCAAGCAGGCAGACCTGCCCCGTGCTTGCTAACGGAAGTAGCAAAAGCAAAAACTGGGCCTCTGTGGAAGCGGCTTCGCTGGCGACAGGCATGAGATTCGGGATTCGTCTGGATCTTATAAACACGGATCTGACCGGCCACGATCCGAGCTTGCCTCGGTCGAGCGATGATCATCACCAGACCCCAAACGCCTCACCCCCAATCAGGGTCCGCCCGCCTCCGGCGGCCGGAGAGACGCGGCAATGGCAGACGCATGATCTGGTGATCTGGTTTTGATCATCAATCCACGGAGGTAAGCTCCGGTGGTGTGATTGGCTGACCGGCGGCGCGTAGCAGCGATGACCTGCCACGATCCGAGCTTGCCTCGGTCGGGCGATGATCATCACCAGACCCGAAACACCTCGCCCCCAATCAGGGTCCGCCCGCCTCCGGCGGGCGGCGAGACGCGACAATGGCAGACGGGTTTTCGGATCAGATGTCAAAATCGGCTTCCCCCTCATCTTCGCCCGCTGGTCAATCGGCTAACATGAATCGCAATCCCGCTGCAGACCGGGAGGTCAAACTGGCTCATTTCGTCGTACGCTTTCGTCTTACGACTGAATTACGGGCCGCACGACGAAATGAATTGAACTTAGCCGAAAACCGAAGTGCACCGCAGATAGCACCGAACTCACAAATGGTTTCTGGACAGGTTCAGCAAGGACCAACAAGGATTTGAGTGAAGTATCAATTAAGGAGCAATGATGTTAACACCCTCAATGGTTCACACCTGTGAATCTGGTTGCTTGGCGATCGCTGACAGGCAACGTTCGAACATGAGTCGATTCCCCAGGCGACTGTCGACGGTCGCCCTGTCGTTCGCAATGGCGATTGCAGCGATTGTCCCTGCCAAATCGGTATTCGCTTTTGACGATGCCAAGCCGAATGCGGAACAGCCCCAATCGCCTGAAACCCAAACTAAATCCAAAACTGAAAAGAAACCTGATACCGGAATTATGAAACTGCATGAGATAGAAGGCATTTCCGAGTACCGCCTCCCTAACGGCACC
>DNWZ01000651.1 GCA_003506095.1 Planctomycetaceae bacterium
TTTCGCGGAGCGAAAGGCGACTTTGTGACGCAAGCCACGCCTCATGGACGGCCTGAACGGCCGCGAATCGTATGCGAGGCTCGGGATTTTGGAGCGCGGTCAGCAACGAATCTGCAAGTCGATCAGCCTGCGAGAATTGCTTGGCACGATACGCTAAGATTCTTACCGATTGAACTTGCAGGTTCAGCGATGCCGTCGAATTCGTGGCCAACGTACTTTGTAGAAACTCAAAAAGTGTTTCTGCCGTCGACATGCGTCCCAGCGCCCATGCCAACCAGGTTTCTTGATTCTCGATTAACGTACCTTGGCTCAATCGCTGCAGGCACTGTGATTGGATCTCCTTATCCTCCTCTCCTCGCCGAACCAACTCGTCCTGCGCATTGATCCGTCGCACGGGCAACGGAGAATCGAACTCTTGTAGTAACTCGGCGATCGAAAAATCACTCAACTGCTTTGTGGTATTCAGTGGAACGGCAATGGGTGCATTCTTCCAAGCAATGCGATAGATCCGGCCTTCATTGGTGAGTTGCCCGTCCTTCCACTCCGCGCCGTAACCGCTGCTCCAACCGAGTATCCACAAAGCCCCATCGGGTCCGAACTCCATGTCGGTAGGACGGAACAGTGACGAGCCACCTTCGATAAACGGAGTGAAACTGCCGCCAACGGGTCGCATCAATGCACCGTCCCACTGCGGTCGCCAGATATACGTCATTTTCTGCAGCCAATCGTTAACCAGGAAGACTCCGCGATACTCTGGTGGGAACTGCGGCGATTGGCAGAATAAGACGCCGGTACCCGAGCCTTCAAACAAAGGTCCGCTAACTGGTGCGGTGGGTGCATGGGGTCTCGTATCCCAGTGACTGCTCCATGGATGATTCCAACCAAAATGTGCGCCAAAGAAAGGCATGAAGACTCGGTCTCCCGTTGTTTGATCGTTGTCAGTTCCCATCCAATTGAATCCGCTGTCGAAAGTAATATCCCACGGATTACGCATGCCTCTGGCCACGATCTCTAGATTCCGTCCTCCGTCATCGCATCGCAACACACCGCCGTCCAATCCCCAGTCGTCAGCTGGGTCGTGATACGAGCGCCGGTAATTCTCTTTATTAAAGATCTCTGGAGTCGGGAAGTCGGGAACATTCTTGGGTGCTGTCAGCCCCCAAAGATCACGAAACGGTTTCGGCGCATAACGGCCCGGTTGGTTGAGTCCTTTGGAGTTTCCTTTGCTCATGTAGAGCTTGCCGTCGGGAGCCCAATTGAGTCCGTGTAATCCGTGTTCCAGATTCCCGAGATCGGTGTAAACCTTGATATACTCATCGGCTTCATCATCGCCATCAAGATCTTTTACAATCGTCAGGTCAGGAGCGTTGGCGACCCACAAGTCGTGACCGTGCCATGCAATTCCCTGAATGGTATTGAACCCAGTCGCAAACTCTATGACTTGATCCGCACGACCGTCACCATCCGTGTCTTGCACGATGACGACACTGTCGCCCGGTGTCTCTGGTTTGGGACTGCGATATTGAGGCCCCATGCCCACAAACATTCGTCCCCGCTCGTCAAACGTCATCGAGCAGGGTTGTCTTACCAATGGCTCGCTGGCAAACCGAGTCACTTTAAAGTCCACTGGCACTTTGGGCAACGCTTGCCGGTCCGAAGACTTGTCATCGAATTGACCGCAGGCGAATGAGACAAGCCATAGTTGGTTCAACAAAAAGAGGCAGATGAGACTTAAGTGATGACGCTTCATTGGGTATCTTTGTGTAGTGGACTTCGCCAGAAGTGCCTGTAAAAAGATGTATCGTAATGCATCGAATAAAAACAATTTTAGGTCGGGTAAATGCTAGCGGATTTCCGAAGAATACACTGCGTATGGTAGCAGGTAACCGCGGCTAATCCCATTGCTGGCTTTTGCACGCTTTGACAAAAGTTTTATACTTTTTGAACGGAGGACTTGGATCTTACTGCGAAACGACTTTGGACAACTAACATGCGACACGTGGCCATCCTGATTGAGACATCGCGCGCTTACGGGCGCGGCTTGCTGCGTGGAATCGCTCGATTCAATCGCGAGCATGGTCAGTGGTCGATATTCTTTCAGCCACAAGGGCTCGGCGACCCTGCACCTGCTTGGTTGGCCAGTTGGAAAGGCGATGGAATCTTGGCGCGTATCGACAATCGGCCCGTTGCCCGGGCCGTGCAGAAAGCCGGCGTCCCCGTGGTTAACATGCGCGGAACGATGGCTGACCTTCCATTTCCCTTCATCGGTTCGGATAACTTGGCCATCGCGCAATTGGCCGCCGAACATCTGCTTGAACGTGGCTTCCGTCATTTTGCTTTCTGCGGATATCATCGAAAGCTTCATCCCAAGTTGGGCTTTCGCGGCGATTGCTTTCAGCAATGTATCGAACACGCAGGTTATCACTGCGACACATTGCAAGATGCTAGACGTCGACGTCCTCGCAATTGGGAGCAACAGCAGGCGTGGATTGCGAACTGGATTGATGAACTTCCGAAACCGATCGGTATCCTGGCGGCGAATGACGATCGCGGCTTGCAACTACTGGACGCATGCCGTCGGAGTCAGATTGCAGTGCCCGATCAGGTCGCCGTGTTGGGTGTGGACAATGACGAGTACTTGTGTGATCTATCGCTACCTTCCTTGTCGAGCATCGACGTGAATAGCGAAGAGACTGGATATCAGGCAGCGGCGTTGCTGGATCGATTGATGAATGGCAAGCGGCCCCCCAAAACAATTCCTGAAATCAAACCCGCGGGCGTCATCGTCCGGCGATCCACCGATGTATTGGCAACGAATGATGAAGATCTGGTGAGGGCCTTTCATTTCATTCGAGAGCATGCTTGTCGCCCCATCAGCCCTGACGAGGTCGTTGAGCACGTCAGCAGTTCAAGATCATCGTTAGAGTCACGCTGTCGAAGCGTGCTGGGGCGATCCTTGCACCAAGAGATTCGCAAAGTGCAGATTGACACAGCTCGAACACTTCTTGCCGACACTGATTTACCGATCAAGCAAGTCGCGCTGCGAGTAGGATTCAAGAACGTGCAGTACCTGACTCGAGTCTTTCGTTCCATCGTCGGTCAACCGCCTGCCGAGTATCGCCGCGGCCGAGTTAGTCGAACGAACGGCCCTTAGGGTCTCAGTGTAGCCTCTCGTTCCGAAGGAACATCGTTTGCAAGAAATCGAATGTCGGTAATGAAATCGCGATGGCACTGAGCGGCGACGGTAACCACCTTGGCGCTTTCCTTGTCCGCTGAGCGACCTCCGCAGGGTACTACGGATATAATTCTTGTCATTTTGCGGAGATGGCACCATCGACACGGGGCATTTTGGTAACCTATCGGTAGGTGACCCGATGGTGCTAACTTGACAGTGCAGATGGTCGTCGCCTGCCAAAATCGTTCACCCACCTCAGCCTGCCCTTGCCTAGGTTTGTCTCGTTCGCTGTGCATTGTCTCCAATGCATGCGTACGATGATCGGAGATTTGTGCGTATGTTCACAAAAGAATCTGCGTCGACATCACGTCGTTCTTTTTTGGTCGCGTCGAGCTGTTCACTCGCAGGAATGAGTTTTGGTCGCCCCGGTAGTGCGACTGCTCGAGAGTTGCCGAACTCGCCAACAGGTGGCAAAGCGAAGTCGACGATTCTGTTTTTTCTCAGCGGCGGTGCTTCGCACATCGATATGTGGGATATGAAACCGGATGCACCGGCCGAATACCGTGGACCGTTCAGTCCGATTGCGACCACGGCGCCGGACATTCAATTGTGCGAACACTTGCCGTTGTTGTCCAAGCAGGCACATCACCTGGCACTGATCCGCAGCATCGGGGCGACGGTCAGTACAAATGATCATCATGCTGGTTATTACTACAACCAAACTGGGCATGTTCCCGACCCGTCTTTTCTGTCGCTGGGAAACAGCCGTACGCCCTATGCAGACGATTGGCCCAGCATGGGAGCGGTGGTTGCGGCGAAGCGAGATCCACATCCAACGTTGCCAAACTTTATAACCTTGCCTCAGAAAGAAGGTGCACCGGCATACACACGCCCTGGGCAATTTTCCGCAAGGCTGGGTTTGGAGTTTGAACCGTTGTTCGTTCAAGGTGACTCCAAGGAACCGTTGAAGTTCCAGATTCCCGCGCTGATGATGCAAGACGGAATGACGGCGACAAGGTTGCAAGAGCGACATCAATTGCTCAGGCAGTTCGGTGGCATGCGGCGCAATTTCGATCAATTCGCAACATCAAAAACATGGACTGCACAGCAAGACCGGGCGCTGTCGCTGCTGTTGAACTCCGTAACCACCGACGCATTTGACGTATCGCGTGAACCCGCATCGATTCGCGAGCGTTATGGCGAAACGGTAAACGGGATGAGCTTGTTGGCGGCGCGGCGGTTGGTGGAAGCCGAAGTTCCATTCATCACGGTATTCTGGCGCGGTGACCCTGAGCGATTGAACAAGAAATGCGCCAGCGGCGGTGGCTGGGATACTCACGGAAACAATTTCAAGTGCTTACAAGAAGACTTATTGCCAGAGTTTGACAAAGCGTTTTCGGCATTGATCGAAGATTTGTCAAACCGCGGAATGCTGGACACAACGCTTGTGATGGTGACGAGCGAAATGGGACGCAAGCCAAAAATCGGCGATCCACGAAGCGGCGGCGTCAGTGGCGCCGGTCGCGACCATTGGACCCACTGCCTGACCGATGTGCTTGCCGGCGGCGGAATTCGTGGCGGACAAACCTACGGATCAAGTGACCGATTCGCGGAGTACCCAGCTAATAAGCCGTTGACCCCTGCCGATGTGACCAAGACCGTGTACCACGCGATGGGTATCAACGACCTGGAAGCTACCGATCCCCAAGGACGACCATATAACCTGTTGGCCGAAGGAAAACCGCTAGTCGAATTGTTCTGACGCTCCCCTGCCAGTTCGTCTGGCAGTAAGCCGAGGTTGGCATGCTAGACACATGCGGCAACTTGCGCGACATCCCGTGTTTGATTACGCTCGCGGCTTCAAGCGGCGAGCACACGTTAAACTCGGTGGCCTGGTCGAGCGTCGGGGCCTAGCTTCCGAAAATTCTTCACCCACGAGACGAGCTCGTGGGGTTAAAAAGATGTGGGGGTGTAAAAAGCCCATGGCAGAGTCGGCCTCTCAGGGCCGGCGAGGGCTCTGCCGGGCACCGATCTTCCCACTTCGATTTAGCCGAAGAATGCGATTCGTGGCATGATGTTTGCTGCTTCTCTCTAACCGTCCTCAGCGTTGGCCGATGGCTCCATGCCCCTGTCGCGCAAGCTTGATCACCACTACACGGGAGGAACAGGATGATGATGGTATTGGTAAAAACGGATAACCATGTTGATGGCAGCGATCAATTGTCGGCAGACATTGAAGCGATGCTCCATCGCTCACTCGATCGCTTTGCCCAGAGAATCACGCGGGTCCAAGCGAAACTGTTTGACGACAACAGTCGCGAGAAAGATGGGACGGAAGACATCCGGTGCGTTATCGAAACTCGCCCGTCCGGTCTCAAACCGATCGTAGTTTCGCACCGTGCCGCTACGATCGATCAAGCCGCAAACGGCGCAGTGGAAAAGACGAAAAAGTCGCTTGAACGAACTTTGGGACGCCTGCAACATCGAAAGGGACAGGTTCCATTCAGCGGCCCAGTTTCTGATTGATGACGGCCTGCCCGTCCGTCCGCGCAGCCCCCCAGCGACTTTCTAAGGAACAAAACCGATGCGACAAGTTTCTCGTGATTCAGTTGCCGATCTGCTTGCAACGACCGCAAGGCCATGCGTTTCAATTTATCAACCGACGCATCGCCATCATCCAGAGAATCAACAAGATCCGATCCGATTCAAAAACCTGATCCGGGATGTGAAGACGCAACTGCAGGATTCAAATAACCACGAGGCGATCGCCGCAGTGCTGGAGAATCTGGAGCGACTCTCACATGACGACCAGTTTTGGAATCATCGTACCGATGGGCTAGCTGTGCTTGCGTCACCAGGCGATTTTCAGGTTTTCGATTTACAACAGAGCGTTGATGATCTGGCAATCGTGGCCGACAGTTTTC
>DNWZ01000319.1 GCA_003506095.1 Planctomycetaceae bacterium
AGAAGAAGTGGACAACCAGGGGGTTAGTCGACCTCTATTTCCTGGTCTTTATTCACATCGGGACCCGCCGGATCTGGGTGTCCCCGTGCACGGCGCACCCGACGGCCGACTGGACGAGCCAGCAGGCCAGGAACTTCGCGATGTACGTCGACGAGCACAATCTGCCGTGCAAGACGGTGATGCGTGACAACGACAAGAAGTATCCCAAGACGTTTGACGAAGTATTCACCTCGTCGACCTGCAGGATCAAGCGGAACGTGCCCGAGTCACCGAACCTGCAGGCGCACATCGAGCGGGTGATTCAGACGCTCAAGCACGAGGTGCTGAACGGTTTTTGCGTGGTCAGCGAGAGGCACCTGGATCACATCCTTCGCCGTGCGGCGGACTGGTACAATCACAGCCGTTGCCATTCGGCTCGCGGGAATCTGCCGCCGGTACGGGACAGTGACGATCCGCCGGTGGTCGATTTGAAGCAGGTGAAAATCGTCTGTGACAGCGAGCTCGGCGGGCACCTGAAGTCTTATCGGGCGGCGGCGTGAGCAGCAGTGTCACGCCTGAAACCGGATGGTTTTCGATGTGGCGACATTTTTGTACCGCGCGAACTTATTCGCTAGCGTCGTTAGCAAACTCTTCTGGTCGCTATGTAGATTTCCGCATGCAACACTTCTTATACTTCAGGCCGCTTCCACACAGACAAGGACTGTTTCGACCCGTTTTTTGCGACCTCAAGAATTTAACTTGACTACGCGAAATAACTGAGACTTTAAGGACCGACGGAGAGTCGATAAAAAGAATTGCAATACCTGTTTTCTCAAGAATGCAATCCAGTATGGGACCCCATTCCTCAACTTGCCTCGACGGAACGACAAGCAGATTAAGTTTGCAGAAGTTAATCCACCAGTTGCACTCTTGTAACAGTTCCCGAGTAAAGATCGCTCTACCCACTTGCTTGAAAACAAACGCAATGCGTACTAGACATTCCTCAACGAGCTTGCTAGGCTTTTGTCCCACTTGCAGGCCACCATCACAACTGAGCGAGTACGAACGCCCAAGATTTCTATTGAGACGTAGGATCGAAATCTTAGGCCGCTCTTTTAAGACATGTGTAGCCTGACCAGCAGCTAGCGAATACTCGTCATAAGCACGCTGGAGATTTCCGTTACACTGAAATTCCCAACCGTAGGCTTCATGTGCCGCAGCTAAGGACAGGTGAATCTCCACGTCTTTACTATTCTGAGGGAGGATCTCAATCGCTCTCCTTAAATCAGTAATCGCTGCACAAAAAGAACCAATGCGAGCTAATTTATCTGCACGCACATGCAATTGCTGAGAAAGCCTCTCAAAAGCCTCCGCAAGAAATCGCTTTTCTTCCAAAGCTGCCGCAACCTCAGTCGCACGCACGAACGAATCAACAGAATGGTTGTAGTCACGCAGCAGAGCTGCATCCTTTTCATTGAGCAATAAGTGTATATTTGCTCGCTGATTGTGAAGTTCTCCCAATTCCCAGCATACTTGAAGATGCAAATAACAGTTTTCATCCCTCAAAGACTTGGAGAGAGACGTTAGTCGCGATATTCCAATATCCAGATCAGATAGGCACCCAGCGTAATCCGGTATCCGCATATCGCAACGCACTATTAAGGCCGCTGCAGAACACCTCACGAGTCTTTGCCAGTGCTCAGGGTCTACCGGCCTGTTTTCACAATCAGCGATTAATCGTTCGTAAATGCTAATCGCGATTTCCAACTGTTCCATTGTGGACGGTTTAGGCTCCTTTCGCCGACGACCGGCTACGGAGCAAAAGTAGTAGGAACGAGCTAACTCGAGCCTGAACTCGGGTGTTAAGGCATCCCCTGAATCACGGCTTTTGTACCAGTCAATTATCTTTAAAAGGTCGTCTCGGCTAGCCAACGTACCGTCAGTATGTAAGTAACTGCATTCTTCTCTATCTATCATTTGAATCGCCCACAACTTGCATGCATGTTGTCGGAGGTGCTCATCGAGAGTCTCAATACTAATGACCTTCTCAAGTAGGCTAAGGGCTTTATTGTGGTCGGTAATTGCAATCGCCCCTTCGCTCAGGCTGATAGCTTTTGCTCGCATTGAGTAGCCTACCGCAAGATTCACAAAGAGAGCTGGCATCGTTTCTAGGATGAAGCTTTGTGAATTGGCCGCAATGAAATCTTCTGTAATCCCAATAGCATGGTTGAGGTCGCTTAATGCATTTGGAAACTTGATGGCTCTATGCCGCGCCTGCCCACGATGTATGTAGTATGCCATTTCAAACAAAAGCAAACCGAGAAGGTCTGTTTTAGAATCATGTTCCGCCGCAATCGTGTTACGCAGAATTTGTACAATTTCGATATTTGTAGTATTAAGTTTTTCGATTTCAGAAAAATCCATTTGGCGAGCGCAGTATTCTTCCCAGCCGTTGTGAGCTGCCACTTGACGGTCAAGAAATTGAATCCTTGCAAGATGTATCTGGTTAACTGCTATCAAATGCTTAGCAAGGTAGAGAAGTTCGTAATACTCAAGACTTCCCTTCGACATGAGTTCAGCCGGCAATTCCGAATGTTGCCCCGAATCGATGATCCGTTGATGTCCTTCTGCGCGGATGTTCCAATCAAGCTCCTTGTTTTCCGCAAGCCAATCCATGATCTCTCGATGCGCAATATTGTAGGCGGAGCCGTCAGAATGACTCGCTCGATTCTCGTATAGCAAAGGTTGGATCGCTATCAACGCCGCATCTAGATGAAAAGAGGCTTCGTCGTTCCAAACAGGAGCTAAGTCTGTTAGCCAGGCATGTAAGTGGCGACGTGTAATCGGTTCGAAGGCTGCAGCGATAACCAGCAATGCTGGCTTGAGCCAAATAACAACGTTTGTATCGATGGCAGCAACTCGGTGTCCAAGCAGTTTCATATACTGAGGAAGCATCTGGCCAATATTAGGCAATTCCAGATCGCCTGGAGACGTTTTCGAAAAGTCTGTCCTTGAAAGCTGTAGTAGTTCTACCAATAACCGCACCCAGATAAATCGTCGCTCAGCTTTTTGTAGTATTGCCGGTATATGCGGTTCGGCGGCCGAACCCAGCTTCCGACTGATATACTCCCTCACGATCGATTCGTAGCCAGCATCATTCAGACTCAATTCGCAGTGCGTGAATAGAGTCAATTCGATTTTTCGTTTATTGACCGCTTCTTGAACCCTCTCACGTAGCGTGGGCCGGCTGGTTAGCAGCACAAAGCACCCTTCGTCCAATTGCTCGGGTGATGGCAGTAGCTCGTGAATCCGCATCGTAAGTTCGTCGGAGTCCCTCAGGGTCAACTCATCCAGGCCGTCGATCGCCATGATAACTGAGACGCTATCTACAGCATACTTTCGCACAATTGAAATGATCTCTGCAATTCCTTCCTGAATTGGACGTGGTGACTGCCGTGAGAAGATGCTAACGCGCAGTTGATCCAGTTTTGACTTGAATTCTTCCTTGAGTTCCTCATCAAGTGTCCGGTCAACGTGACTCTCTGCATCCCTCAGGATTTCCTCGATGAATTTGGCCGGGTTCTCCGCCGTGCCACGGAGTACAAGGTGACCAATCACTGGACCGGTAGGTGCGTCTGGCTGTTCCTCAGGTTTATTAAACCCCGGTCGTATCGATTGAACAAGAGTACTCTTGCCCATACCAGCCTTGCCAGTTAGGTGGATATAGCCGCGGCCTTCGGATAAGCTTGAAATTGCATCCTGTAGTATCTTGTAAGCATACACAGGTGAAACAAAGTCGTTTTCGAGGTTAAACTCCACAAAACGAAACCGGTTTAGGCGTCGGAGTCTGGCAGATTTCTCAGAATCCGTTGCTTTAAGATGTGTCCCCTGAAGGTCCTTCGTATCGGCTCTTCGCAGTAGTTTCAGATGTTGCAGCTGATTCGCAAGCTGACCAACCGAGCCACTAAAACGTAGTCCATGAAGATCAGGATGGGCTGGGCAGATATCGAGCTTGGGAAGATCACCCGGCTGAACCAAATCCGTCTCTTGCTCGTCTCCCACGATGACGTAACGAACTCCCTCTTCGGCTAAGACTTCTACCTTCGCTGCCAGGCCTCCTACCTTAACGGCTTGGTCGGTTCGATGATTAAGGTTAGAGGTGATCACTACCCACGGTGGTAGGCTGGTGTAAAGATCCTGATCAAATCGTGGTCGGGCCGCCAGCCATTGAGCCAGCCATAGCGCGAATGTTCCACTTGTATCGCTCAATGTTCCTGGATCCAAGAACTCAGCATCATGCTCCAACTGGCGTGCGTGACGGTCAATGCGTCGATTGACCCTACCGAATACTCGCCAGAAACTCTCGTCAAAGACCTCGGGCAATTCACAGATCTGGTCGACGTTATCCGTTGGTGACAGCAATCGAAAGTTCACTACAAAAGCTCGTCGAAGTTCCTCAGGAGGGTTGGGGATTTCATCCAACGCAAACACAATGCGAACCTGTGGCCGTAGAGCGCGATCAGGTAGTCGTTCCTCGGCTAAACGCTTAAGCAACGTCGTTCCCCATTGAAGCTCACCGATCTGCCGAAGTTCTTGCGCGGCTTCCTGAAGCAGCTTGCCATAGGCAGCTTCTTGGTGCAACGGACAAGGATCGTTCATCGTCGAAGCTGGAGCGTGCCGATTCCAAAGATCGACCAATTCGGGCCAATCGTCTTCAACTAGCCACTTCCAGAATGACCTGAGGCTGCTTGGATCCCGTCGAGTATTCAAATCCACCAGTCGCCGTTCCAAAACAAGCGACATTAGTTCTACGTCCTGCTTGCGATTCGCGATCAGGCCAGAAGAACCACTACGGACCCAATCGTCGATCGCATCGGTTTTGACAAATCGAAGCCAGTTTTGTAACTTGGCTCGTTGATCGAATTCCGATCGATCTATCCGATCAAAAAAACTTCCACCTCGTAGATGGGCGATAAACTCTTCAAAATTCATGATTGTCTTAATCGCAATTCTACAGGCTTGGTACCATCAAGTACGCCCTCAAGGCTCTCCGTGTCCACTAGAGCGTAGCCGTCTGAGGCAAACTCGATTTCGAGTTCCCCAAAGCTGACACACAATTTTGGGAGCATCTTCATTCCGATTAGATGCAGAGTTGAACGCTTCTTCGAGACCTTTTGGATCTCCAAGCTTATTTTCTGATCATTGTAATTAAGTT
>DNWZ01000156.1 GCA_003506095.1 Planctomycetaceae bacterium
AGCGCTGAAGTCGATTCAACCAGACGATTGGTTTAAAGCATCCATAACAATCGTCTCAAAACCCGACGGAGAACCCAGTCCGAGAACAGAGATCGCGCCGTTCCTCGGCGTTTTCCTGAAAGAAGGCGAAGAATTTTACGGCTCTGCACGGCACTTGATTACGCGCCCGAGCAACGGTCGGATCGTGATCTTCATTGACGAAATCACGCGCGCGAACCCGACGCTCCTCGACGATCTGCTCGAGAAACTGGAAAACAACACGTTCTTGATCGAAGGGCGTAAATACCGCCGCGACGACATACTTTTCTTATTTGCTTGCAACCCCGCCGGAATGGACTCGACATGCGTGACTCTGTCGGCTGCATTCAAGTCGCGGATCGCAGAAACTTGGACGCTGTTCAACGCCGACATTGACGTATTAGCGGACGTTTATGTTCCTGAAGCGATCGACAAATGGGTGGCAGCTCATCCGGAATTGGCGCCTCGCGAGTTGCCATCACAACAGTTGATCCAGCGTTGTGTTGTCGCTTGGCAACTGCTCTTTGGCTATCCGGTCGATGACCGCGCCGCCTACGCAAACGTTCCCCAAGAATCTCGACAGCTGATAGAGACTCTTGTCGCCATCGATCCTGAGTTGAAAAAAGACTTGCTGAATATCGGAGCTGACACGGTCCGCGGTCCGGACGCCCGCAAGCCGAAACAGTGGCTGATCGCCGCGATGCGGACCTCCCGCGAGGAAGTGACGATCGACGCGCTTATTCGAAAAAGCGTTGACGTCTTGGCTGGCGGATTTCGACTCCGCTTCGTCGAGGATCAAGCGAAACGCTTGGAGGAATTGCACAAAGCTGTGCAGCGAGTGGTGCACCGAGTACTCACCAACCCGGATCTGATGCGGCGGATCGATCATTTCTTTGGCCCCTCTTCGCTTAGCAAACGCGTCGTTGACGGACGACCAGACTCTGCAAGCTTGGACCGCTACGAAAGCAAAAAGATGGAGCGGAAATTAGAAGCAGCTTTGCGAACCTACAAAAAAAACGTGACGGACGAGCGATGGACGGCGTTGCAGACGTTCTTGGCAAAAGTGACCGAACCCGGATCGGTTGATTGGATTGAATCGGCGGCGAAGTCCGGGTTTCTGACACAGTACGATGAGTTTCGTGGTCTGTCGGATCAGCGACTAATCGTTGACCTGGCGAAAATTGATCCGCGTTTTTCAGAGTTGTTGGTCGCCGAAGAGCAACCGCGGTCGATTGAACATCAATCTCTGCTCCGTGAGCTGTTGATGGAAACAGCGATTGCGTTTGAGTTCGCACCGGAAATTTTCGCCGCCGCCAGTTCCCCAACCGTTGAGTTGCCCCAAGTCGTTGCAATGATCGATGAAGTCCTCGCTGGAAAAATTCCAAGGGATGACGAACTCTCGGTGGCCGGTCGGGCAATTCTTCGAGACGCGATTCGCCGTATCCAGAAATCGGCCAAGCCAGAAACACGCGCTGTTGTATTCAGCTACGTCGACGCGAACAAACCGCCAGCGGTTACTACCCAACCGAGAACGGTCCTGTCTTTGATCAATCGACGAGTGCGCATTGCTAGGAGACGGATGCGTCGATGGGCCGCCACCGGATTTGGTTGCGTGTGGATCCGTCGCGCGGCAGCAGCAGGGCTGATCATGACGATGATTGTGGGCACTGCGATTGCCAGCGATTCGGATGGGGCGAGCCAAGCCACTTTGTTTCAGTTGTGCGGGCCAATGATTTGGCCATTGCTGGCGCTCTCTGTCTTTGCGGTACAGATTGCCGTTTCGGGCGGATTGTCTTTGCGCCGTGCGGTTGTGATTCCTGTCGAGGCTCCACAGAAGACGTGCGACGATCGACACGATGAACTGGTCGCAAACGGCTCTCCGTTGATTCGGGCGATTCGTCGCCTGACGGATTCACAAACGGACGGACTGGATTCCACATTCGTTTTGCACGAGGAATTCGATCGGCAGTTTCGATTTGTCGTCGATTGGCTCGGGACCATTGCGGGCATCGCGCCACTGGTCGGGCTCAGCGGAACTGTCACGGGAATGATTTTATTGTTCCAGGCCATCTCGCAGGATAACGCGGCAAGCGCCGATGTGATTGCCCGAGGCATGTATCCCGCACTGATGACGTCACTCATAGGCGTGCTGCTCGCGGTCGGCTGCTTTGTCACTAAAGCAACCATTGAGTCTCGCCTGGCAAAGCTTCGAGACGATGCTACCGAGATCCTGAAAAAAACTCTGGAGGAGCGTCATGTCGAATCCTCCTAAAGGTGCAGCCTGGGTTTTCGTGGAGGTGTTTCTATTGGTAAGCATGTTTCTGTTGATCACGAGTCGTGGGACGGGTAGTCTGGAGATTTCACTGGGTTGGTCGAACTACAACGATCTCGATTTGAGTGTCGTGACGGTTGGGGGTGAAACGGTCGACTTCTCTAAAAAACACTCCAAGTGTGGCGGTGTGCTCGACGTTGGCATGAACGGTGCTCCGCAAGCCCTTACGCCGGTTAACAACATTATTTGGCCAATCGCCACAACGCCTCGGTTGCTGATCAAGGTCTACGTGACGCATTATAAGAACCACGGCGAAGCTGAATGTCAGGACCCGTCTGAGTTTGTTGTTCGAATCAAACAAGGTGAATCAATCCATTTATTTCGGAGATCTGTCATTCATGCTGACGCTGCGCATAAAAAAGTACTCGTCACCGAGGTGGACCAATGATGTTGATCGGGTATATCGCGTTGTTCGCCCTGACCATGGTGTTCATTATGCTGGACGTGATACGCAAACTGTTTCACGGTCGATACCTCGAGACAATCGGAGGAATGGGGTTAGGTGCGATTCTGTGTTTCTGTTCTTGGATCTTGACGGACGGTTGTTTGTCGATTCCCTCGACGACTTATGTGATCTGGGATACCCCCACGCGAGCGTCGGATGCAGCCGCTTTGGATGATCGCCGCGACCTGATTAAGAAAATCGGCTTGGCGGGAAACAAACGTATTGCGCTGGCCAGCATTGCCCATGAGGGAGTGCTGGGCAGTGCGAAAGAGCTCCAATGGCAACGCTGGGGCGAAACAGATGTCCTGTGCGAAACAGAATTTTCCTCGCTCGATGAGGCGATCATCTCCGCGGTGGACGCATTCGCCAAGCAGACAATGTTACAACGAATGACACATTGGCTTGGGCTGAATCACAGACGAATCGTCATCGCGTTCAGCGAACGAGACCGATGGACAGCTTGGCCACCGATTGACATTGATCGATTACTTCCCGAGGTGCGCTCGAACGGCATTGAAGTGGACATGGTGGAAATGAAACCACGCCCAACAAAGCTGAATCTTCGAGTTCACTCTGAGATGGACCTGCCTGCCTATAAAGAACCGACGGCGACTCGATCAGCATTGACACTCAACATTTCCGGCGTGCCGCTGATGCGACACGTCGGCGAGCTTGCCGAAGTAAAGGTGAATGCCTCGATGGACGGCGCGCAAGCCGTTTTGAAAAACTTTACTGTGCCTATGCTCAAAGTTTTAGAGGATGGCAGCGTTGACGTTCGTGTCCCGCTTAATAAATTTCATCCTACAACGCCCGGTTACATGATGCGTCCGGATTTTGTCCGAGTCGAGGTAAGCGTGGAAATCTCCGT
>DNWZ01000315.1 GCA_003506095.1 Planctomycetaceae bacterium
ATGTTGATCAAAACAACAACAATCGCCGCGATGTGGGCGAAACACCGATCCCTGGAACTCGCGTCGACTTGATCGATTCGACTGGCCGTCAAGTTGCGACAACCGTTACGGACGCGTCGGGTTTCTATCGCTTCACTTTTCTGCCCGCTGGCCAGTATACGCTTCGCCAAACCCAACCGGTCGGATTCCTGCAAGGTGGTCAACAAGCAGGTTCTGCTGGCGGTGATGACTCGTTGCGAGACATTATCTCACAAGTGCCAATCGCCTATGGCGCGATTTTAACGCAATACAATTTTGGCGAATTGTTGCCATCGTCGATCAGCGGCTTTGTCTTTGTCGATGGCAATGGCGATTGTTTCCGCCAAGACAACGAACCAGGCCTAGCCGGAGTACGAATCGAATTGTTCGATGGCGCCGGCCAACTGGTGACCTTTACCCACACCAATGAACAAGGGTTCTATGAGTTTGATGGTTTAGCACCCGGCCAATACAAAATTGTCGAAACGCAACCCGTGGGTTACTTCAGCGGCGCTGCGCGCCCGGGTTCGGGCGGTGGTCGAGCCGAAGGCGGCGACATCATCACGGAAATCCCCATTGGCCCTGGCCAGAACTTGGTCGAGTATAACTTCTGTGAAAAGTTGCCAGCTTCGATCTCAGGTAAATCGTTTATCGATTTTGACAGAAATCGGCGATTTGATGGCAATGATCGCGTACTTTCAGGGGTTACGATCGAGTTAAGAAACACTGCTGGACAAACCATCAACACGACGCGAACCGACGCAGATGGTTTCTATCAGTTTACCGGTTTACAGCCCGGCACCTATTCGCTTCATCAAATCCAGCCCGAAGGGCTGTTTCATCAAGATCAAATCGTCGGCTCACTGGGTGGCAATGAAGCGATCGAGGATATTATCAGTGCGATCGTTTTGTCGGGTGGCGACAAAGGGATAGAGTATAACTTCACCGATGTTCCACCGGCATCTATTTCGGGATTTGTCTTCCAAGATGGACCTCCGTTAGTCCTTAGCACCGCGCCAGCACCCGCTGATTTACGCGATTTCCGTGACGGCATTCGCAAGCCGACCGACAAACCGCTCGCCGGCGTCGTGATGCAATTGCGCGGTTCCAACGGCATGCCGGTCCGTGCCGATCGTGCATTACCAGGCTTATACGAGGGTTTGATCGAAGTCGTCACCGACGCTAACGGTTTTTATGAGTTCACAGGTATCCGTGCGGGTGCTTATCATGTCTATCAAGTCCAGCCCGAAGGGTTCATTGATGGACTTGATTCACCGGGAACGCTCGGCGGAGTAGCGATTAATGTTGCGGACATCATCACCGACCCGGTAATCGAGTCGATACTCGACGACTTAAGGCTTAGCGCCGAAACCGATCCTCGGACAGACGCAATCATTCGAATTTTTGTCGGTGCAGGCGAAACATCGGCGGAGAACAACTTTAGCGAAATCTTGCTAGAGGATCCTGTATTGCCGCCGCCGATGCCACCACCAGTTGCCGGGATTATCAACGTCATCGCGCCGCCGCTTGGTATCGTCCCCTTCTCGCCAAAGGTCGCTAGCTTTGGCGATTTCCAAAATCCACGCCCACCGATGATTGCAGATGCGGAATACGAAGTAACGTGGCATTTGAGCATCATCAATGGCGGTTCCCCACGAGGCAATGCCGCCACCAGTCCTTATAAGCACGTATCGCAGCGCGAGTTTGAAGATAACTTCATACCCGGCAGCAAACGGTCGGGTAACTGGTTGTTGGTGGATCGCAAAGGCAATCGTGTCGATGTCGGCGTGGCCATGTCATTAGGCGATGACAACGCGGTCCCCTTGGTTGGTGATTTCAACGGTGACGGCATCGACCAAGTGGCGATCTTTATTGCTGGACAATGGTTTGTCGATCTCAATGCCAACGGTGTGTGGGATGAAGGCGACCTTTGGTTGCGACTGGGCACGCAGCTCGATCGTCCGGTCGTTGGCGACTGGGACGGTGACGGAAAAGCCGACATTGCGATCTTTGGTCGCCAGTGGGAACGTGACCCCGAAGCCATCATTCAAGACCCGGGATTGCCAAGCCCTGCGAATAAGCGCCGACGTGAGTTTGTGCAAACGGCGTCGACTCGCAAAGTCGAACTCGAACAAAATCGCGATTTGCGAAAAGGCATTGGTGGACAGATTCGTACCGATGCGATCGACCATGTCTTCCGTTACGGTGAACAGCCCGATACGCCACTCGCAGGCGACTGGAATGGCGACGGAATCGACTCGGTTGCCGTCTTCCGCGCCGGCGAGTGGGCACTCAATGCCAGTGGCGATGGCCGACTAACCGCTCAAGACGATAAAGCGTCTTTTGGGCAGGCCGGTGATATTCCGATCGTGGGCGATTGGAACGGCGACGGAATTACCAACTTGGGCGTTGTCCGTGGCGATGTCTGGATCATCGACAGTGATGGAGATCGACGGATCACCGGCAATGACCTGCAAATCTCGATTCCAAAACCAAATGCTGAAGCGGTACCGATTGTCGGCGATTGGGATGGCGATGGCACCGACGAATTCGGTTGGTATCACAAATCGGGCTGATGGACGAAAGGGAACGTGTGGCTAGCGAGGTTTCGGGATAGAATTATGGCTCCGACCGCTTATCACGATCGCTGTCAAAGGATCGTGTCGGTCGCTAAACCACCTCCCCACGCTAATCCCTCGGAGTCGCCTCATGCCCGCCAACCCTCGTGGACACAACCCTTCGCGCAGAACGTTTCTGCGCAATTCCTTGATCGCATCGGCCGCGACCTCGTTGCCCGCCATAATCTCTGCTTCGTCACTCGGTGGCGAAGGAAAAGTTGCCCCCAGCGACAAGCTCGCCTTGGGTGTGATAGGGATCGGACCACGTTGCACTTATGACCTAAAAGCAATGCTGGGCTTAAGCGACGTTCAATGCGTTGCGATCGCGGATGTCCAGGCGAGCCGTCGCGATGCCGGAAAGAAGTTGGTCGACGAGCATTACGGCAACGGTGACTGCCGACTCTATAACGACTTTCGTGAATTGCTCGATCGACCCGACATCGATGCGGTATTGATCGCGACGGGCGATCGTTGGCACGCGCCGGCGTCGATGATGGCCGCACGCGCCGGCAAGCATGTCTACAGCGAGAAGCCTTGTGGACTTACGATTCAAAACTGCCAAGACTTGGCCGACACCATAGATGCGACCAAACGCGTCTTTCAAGCTGGTACTCAGCGCCGCAGCGTGCCGAACTTCAAACAAGCCGTTGACTTGGCACAAAGTGGCAAGCTCGGAAAAATTCACACACTTTATGCGTCGGTATACACACCATCGGTTGAAACCACTTGGTTGCCCGGCGAACCGACGCCCGCAAAAGATGTATGCGATTGGAACTTATGGTTAGGATCAGCACCTTGGCGACCTTATAACTCCCAGTACGTCGCAGGGCGATGGCGAGGTTATTGGGATTTCGATTCCGGAGCCAAATTGCTCGACTGGGGCGCCCATACCGTGGACATTTGCCAGTGGGCTAACGGCGCGGATGATACCATGCCGATCGAATATGAGCCGCAGGAGACAAAGATCGTCGCTCAGTATGCCAACGGTGTTCAACTAGTAATCGAGTTCTTGCAAACGCCATTCGGCGCCCGTCCCGGATGGGTGCAAAGTTTGGGAACTTGCCCGGTTCGATTTGTCGGCGATCAAGGCTCGGTCGAGACGGGTGACAGTGGCGACATTGTCGTCACACCAGCATCGCTGCAGTCGCAACTCGAAGGCACTTATAAGAAGGTCGTTGGCTTGGACGTGACCGCCCACGCCCGCAACTTCTTTGATTGCATCAAGTCCGGCGGCAAAACGAATGCGAACCCACAAGTGATGCGTAACTCACATATCGCTTGCCACGCCGCGGCGCTCGCCTGGTTGCTGAAGCGAAAATTGACGATCGATCCCAAATCAGGAATGTTCGTTAATGACCCCGAAGCGAACAGCCTTCGCGGTCGCCCCGAGCGTGACCCGTGGGCCCACGCCTAAATCTGGTCCACGCGTAAATGATTCGCTGCTAAGGAGCGTACGGGAAATTGGTGATCATGTCACTTAGAGCCTATCCGAAAACTGCTGCGCGTTTGAGCGTGTAGTAAGCACACGCGAGATGGAGTGCTGCGATATGGTTTTCAACTTTCTTTTCCCAACGTACCAGAACTGCGCGGAATCGATTGAGCCAGCCATGTGTTCGCTCCACAACCCAACGCCTTGGCCGTTCACCCTTTGCCTTGTTCAATTCCCGTTGTTCCTCGCCACGCGATCGAATGTGAGCAACGTATCCGTATACCGTCTAAACGAGGTCCTTCATGACTCGTGAATCGTAGGCTTTGTCTAGGCAAAGGTGCTCCGTCGATTCCTCACTCATCCCCGAAATGCGTTCAACAAAGTTATCGATCGTCTCGTTCAACAAGGTTACATCGTGAGCATTTGCCCCATCCACAATCAACCCAATGGGAATTCCCGCTGCGTCGACCATAAGCGAACGCTTTGTCCCCAACTTGCCGCGATCAGTCGGGTTTTTCCCAGTTAACTCGCCTCCCAATGGCGCCTTGGTCATTGCCCCATCGACGCTTTGCCACTTCAGATCTAGTCCTACCAACTCGTCATATTCTG
>DNWZ01000841.1:0-8380 GCA_003506095.1 Planctomycetaceae bacterium
GCTCGTTTCTTCGGTTTTGGTTAGGTTCTCCAACGCACTTCATCCGCTTGCGTTCTAATTTGATCAATACATTCGAACGCTTATCATTCATTTGGAATGTCTCATTCGAAGGGTAGAATAAGACAATGACTTTGCAGTAAGTCGCAAAACAGAGTGACTAGAAGTCCATACGAACAGGAAAAATTATCCGTATGCGAAATGAGCTGCGCCGAAACGGGTTAGGTTATCTGCTGGCCAGTGGCCTCATCACCCTGGTAGTCGTTTTGGCATTGTCCATGGGGGAAAAAGTCAGTTGGCCGACATCCTTGTTAATGTTGATTATACCCGTTGTCGCCGCAGCCTATAAAGGCGGTTTTCGCCCCGGCCTGTTTGCAACCGTTGTGGGTGTTTTTGCGGCTTCGTGTTTGCTCCTGGTGCCCCGGATCCAAGACAGTCTTGCCAACTCGTCTGCGATTTCGCACTTACTGTTCTTCATCGGCCTGGGGCTGTTAATCAGCTGGCTGTACGAGTCATTGCATGGGGCGCACCAAAATTTATCGCTTTACGCAAACCAACAGCAGGCCGCAAAGGAGTCAGCCGAGGCTTGGAAGGAACGCTATGAAGCGGCCGTGCATTCAAGCGGAAGCATACTTTATGACTCCGATCGCCGCACCGGCGAAGTTGTTTACGGAGGGGATTGTGAAGAAATCCTTGGATACAAGGCAGAGGAATTGTGTGGCCATATCTCAAAATGGATATCGTTGATCCATCCTGATGACCGAGGATTTTTTTCGAGTGAAATTGATCGTACGAATGCAGATCGATCACCTTACAGAGCCGACTATCGGATGTTGAGAAAAGATGGCAAAACGGTTTGGTTGCGTGATGATGGCCATTTTACTCTGAAATCATCGAATCAGAATCCTGAACGCATCATCGGCTTGGTGAAGGACGTCACCCAGCAACGTGAAATCGAACAGGAAATGACATGGTTGTCGCAACGACTTACAACCCTTGTCGACAACACTCCGCTTGCAGTGATCGAATGGGATTCAAACTTTTGCATTACCCGTTGGTCGGGACAGGCCCAGCGAACATTCGGATGGTCTGCGGAGGAGGTGATAGGAAAACCACTTACGAACGTTCCGTTTATTTTGGATTCCGATCGAAGTAAGTTTACATCGTCGATCAAGGTTATTGACAGTTCCGACGAAAACTTTGTTGTTTTTACCAGTCGCAGTGTTCGGAAAAATGGGTGCAAAAACATTTGTCAGTGGTACAACTCGGTTTTGCATGACAACGACGGTAACATGATAGCCGTTTTGTCGTTAGCCTTAGATATAACCGAGCGCAGCAAGGCCGAAGCCGATTTACGAGAAAGCGAAGAGCGATTTCGTCAATTGACAGATGCGATGCCACAAGTCGTCTGGACGGCAACCATTGATGGCGAGGTGAATTATTACAATTTCCGCGTCAAGAACTTTTTGGGCGCCGAGCGCAGAGAAGATGGGACGTGGACATGGGAAACCGTTCTACACCCAGACGACCACCAACGAACGCTAGATGAATGGAATAAGGCGCTCAAGGCCGGGAGGCTTTATCAATGCGAGCACCGTGTGCGAATGCAAGACGGGTCTTACCGTTGGCATCTCAGTCGCGCTTTACCAGCGACATGCGGCCAAGCCGGTGAAACACGCTGGTTCGGATCGGCAACGGATATCCATGATTTAAAATTATCGCAAGAAGCGCTGCGCGAAAGCGAGGAGCGATTTCGCGCGTTTATGGACAACAATCCCGCATGCGCTTTTTTGAAAGATGATCAAGGCAGATTCTTGTTTGTTAATCGCATGCTGGAACAAACATCGGGACGCCCCTTGAAGGACTGGATTGGCAAACAAGATGAAGAACTCTTGCTGACCCATGCAAGCTCTGGCGATTTCCCATCCAGCATCATTTCACCTTCTGCATCGGATACGGCAGATTGCCAAAGTGTCGATTTCGGCGGTGGCCAGCGCCACTACCTGACATTCATATTTCCTGTGAAAGGCCACGATGGGCGCTGCATGTCGGGTTGTATTTCACTGGACATTACGGATCGCAAGACTGCGGAATTGCAGGCCGAAGCGGAGCGAGAGCGGGTTCAGTTTGTCGCCGATGCGGTTCCTGCGCTAATTTCTTATATCGATGTGGAAGCGAGATACTGCTTGATTAATCGTGCGTATGAAACTTGGTTTGGGCAAAAGCGAGATGAGATGCTCGGTCGCGAAATGCGAGAGGTAATTGGCGAGGCGGCATGGGAAGCGATTTTACCTCAAGTGACTTCGGCCCTTTCGGGCAATCTGGTAACCTACGAAGCGCAAGTCCCGTATCGCAACGGGGGTACTCGGTGGATCAGTGCGACTTATACACCCGATTTATGCAAAGATGGGAGAGTGCGAGGGTTTGTCGCCCATGTAAATGACATTACCGCACGTCGGCAGGCGGAGGATGAATTGAAGTACCAGCGGTCGCTGCTGCAGGCGATTACGGATAACGCGCAGACCAGTATCTTTTTGATGGACGACGAGGGACGGGGTTTGTTTGTCAATCCGGCAGCTGAAGAGATGACGGGCTATGGCGAGAATGAGTTGATTGGAAATCGGCTATCGCAAGTGATTCATCGATCACAGACGCCCCAGTCGCTGCACCAAAACGGCGATTGCCCCCTGCTAGGGCACGGTGCATCGATCGAGCCGATTCGCAACCAAACGGATCGATTTGTACACCGTGATGGCCACACCTATCCGGTGCTGTGGAATGCGAGATCCGTTTTTCGTGACGGAAAACCGATCGCGACAGTGGCAGAGGTTTGGGACGTTACAAAAGAACAACAGGCGGAACAAGATCTGCAGGCGGCGCGACACTATTTGGAAACGATTATTGAAATGGCCCCTACATTGATTGTCGTTGTCAATGCGAGGGGCGAAATCTGTATGTTTAATCGCGCCTGTGAATTGCTGAGCGGTTACAGCCGCGATGAGGTAGTTGGCCAACAGTTTTTTGAATTGCTGGTACCCGACGGCGATCGCCAAGAGTTTTTGCAACGGTTTCGTTCCGTCGAGGCCGCGGATTCGTGTGAGCCGCACGAAAAGCATTGTTTCACAAGGACCGGTGATCAACGCTTGGTCGAATGGCGATGCACCAGACTGAAATCTGTCGACAGTAACGAGGAGCCGATGCTGCTGGTGATCGGTGTTGATGTCACCGGCAGGCGGATGATGGAAGACGAGCTCCGGGATCAAGCCGAGCGATTGGCGGAAGCCGATCGACGCAAAGATGAGTTTCTAGCAACACTGGCCCACGAGTTACGAAATCCCTTGGCGCCTATTCGGATGGGGCTGGAGTTGCTGAAAATGGCGGGTAACGATTTGGCGACGCTGGAAAGCACACGAATGATGATGGAGCGTCAAACATTGCAACTGATTACATTGGTTGACGACTTATTGGATGTGTCGAGAATCACGCGTGGGAAGTTGGAATTACGGCGTTGTACGGTCGTACTGTCAGAAGTTGTACAGAGTGCGGTTGAGGCATGTCGGCCAGGGATCGCAGAAGCCCGACACGATTTACAGGTTGTGATTCCTTCTGAACCGATTTATTTGCTAGCGGATCCAAATCGGCTGGCCCAGGTGCTTTCCAATTTGTTGAACAACGCCGCAAAATACACACCACGCGGCGGTAAAATTGAGGTGGTTGCGAGGTGCGCCGGAGATCATGTTTTACTCTCGGTCAAGGACAATGGCGTTGGCATTCCGCCTGATATGCAACGGCAGATCTTTGATATGTTTGCACAAATCGATCGTTCCATCGAACGCGGCTATACGGGACTTGGGATCGGATTAACGCTTGTAAAGTCGCTGGTCGAAATGCATGGCGGGACGGTTGATGTATTCAGTGAGGGCGCTGACTGCGGCAGTCGCTTTACGGTGACGATACCAGTTGGAAATACGTCGGTGCAGCCTAACCAGATTGTCGATCGCAGTCTTACTTTTGATGGCCAGCGAACATGTCGAGTCATTGTGGTGGACGACAACAAGGCCGCCGTTGACATGCTGAGCCAGGTCGTTCGAATGCTCGGGCACGATGTGCGAGTTGCCAGCAATGGCGAAGAGGCGATTGAAATTGCGTCAAACTTTTTGCCGCATGCAATGCTGATGGATATCGGAATGCCGCGGATGGACGGCCATGCAGCGGCGAGGATGATTCGCAATCAGCCCTGGGGCCGGAACGTCTTGTTGGTTGCATTGACCGGGTGGGGGCAAGATGAGGACAAACGACGGACAAAGGAGGCAGGATTTGATCACCACCTGGTCAAGCCTGCTGAACCATCAGAGATAGCAAGACTGCTGGCGATGGTTTCAAAAGCGTCAACTTGATTAGGGCTGTCCATTGATCGGTGCGCAATCGACGAATTGCTGCTGGCGCGACGGTCAAGCGAGCAGAGTGCTTTTGAAACAGGCAACCGCACCACAATGAGTTCAGATCACTGCCCCCCAGATTTATTCATTTGGGAGGGCTGTCCGGCAATATTTCGCAAGTGCGTTTTGCCGTTTGGACAGGGCTTGCTTTGCAAGAACTGAATCGGTCTTGCTTGTTGGTTGGACAAGTTCAATGGGGGTAACGATGATCCCGAGAAGGTTTATTTTCCGTTGTGCCCATCGTGCAATGCCCCCACCGGTTGGTATTTATACCGAACTTACTGATCCGCAATTGACGGAAGACGAAGGGGGCATGATTATAGCCACCTGGTGATCACGCCTCTTTTTTATAATCCACAACCAATGGCAATGCTTTAGTTGCAAGTAGCATACCTGCTGGAAGTCTATGCCACATAACTCACAGCCTAGTAGCGAAAACCAACGATAGAACCCCGCACACCACATACGTAAAATATATCAATTTCGAACATTAAGCCAACAATAGAGGCTTCATAGGGTTGCAGCATCTTGAACCCCTTAATCCGATGCCCTATAGAATGAAAATATCCAGCGAACAGGCTGAATAGCAATCAAGTTTTGCCGCTGAGCTTGGGGCCATTAAGGGAGGCGGTGACCAAAGGTGCTTTGGTCTTTTGTGCCTGTGTTAACACTTTTTCAGAGGATTCGAGTGATGTCAAGAATGATGCGCCAGGCGGTAGTACTCGGGGTGACGTGCGTGTGCTCGTTAATTTTTGTGACCGACGCTGATGCAGGATTGTTCCGACGCGGCGGTTCGTCGGGTTCCAGTGGTTCGTCGGGTTCGAGTGGTTCGTCAGGTTCCAGTGGATCGTCAGGCTCCAGTGGTCAAGCGGTTGTTAGTTCGAGCAGCGGATCCAGCGGGCACAGCGCGATTTCCCATGGCTCAAGCAGTTCGGGTGGGTCCAGTGGAACCGTTCGTGGCGGCCTGTTTCGACGTGCACGCGGTTCATCGGGATCGAGCGGTTCNNGTGGTTCGTCCGGCTCCAGCGGCTACATCATCCGTTGATTTTGATTGAGGGACGACATCCGATAATTGATTTCTGGTATCCTTCGTCCTCACCGAATTGCGTTCCTAACGGAGTGGGAACGTTTTATCTCGATTATTTTCGATCCAAATCGACAGCTCCCAACGCCTGCTGCCAAGATGCCGTCATCTTTGCCACTTCCGACCTCCGATGACGATAGAACCAATCTTTCCAACATTGGCGGGGAGAACTTAAGCGATCAGGCGATAAAAAAATGGTGTCGCCGTGTTGGGTTCGGCCTAGTGAATGTATGGCTGGTGATTCACTTGATCGGCGTTTTCTTGCCGGCATTCTCGATACCTCCCTCGCCTGAGATTGTACGGGATCTCTATTGGTCGCTTCGGTTTTATCCGCAAGCGATTTATATGGATCACGGTTATCATTTTTTCGGCCCCGACCCAGGTGACAGCACACTGCTGCGGTTTGTTGCGGTTCAAGCGGATGGCACGTCGGTGCGTGGAACGTATCCCAACAGAAATGCATTTCCGCGTTTACGGTATCACCGACACTTTATGTTGACTGAAGCGATTCCGCGTGTTGCCAGTTTCGACGAGGGGCTGGGTGCCTTGCAAGCGAAGACCTACGCGGCGCGAATTCTGGCATCCACGAATGCCGAATCGGTCCGTCTTTATCGCGTGACGCATCGAATGACCAGTATCGATCGTTTTCTTGCTGGTGGTCGGTTGGACGACCCAGAAACCTATTTTGACGAGATGCTTGGCACCTTTGCCATCGATGATGAAAAGTCGGTGGTCCGACGATGACAGAACGGTTAGCCAAAGCTTGGGATTCATGGCAAAGGTTTTGGTTTGCGAAAGAGAGTCCGCTGGTCGTTTGCGTGATGCGTTGGCCAATGGTGGGAATGATTCTTTATACCCATCTGATTTGGACTTTTGACTTTCAAGCCTTTTTTGCTGACCAAGCGTCTTGGCAATCTCGAGAGTTTGTCCAGCAGTATCAAGCGGAGCAGTTTGCGTATTCATTCTGGTGGCATGTACCGGCAGATTGGATGTGGGAAACGCATTTCGTTTCGTTACTGATCCTATCGCTTTTCTGGGTCGGTTTTGCCACACCGATCACCGGCTGGCTGTGCTTTATCATTGTCGTTTCCTATGCCAATCGCGTCCCGTTAGCGATGTATGGCCTGGACCAGGTCAATGGGATAGCGGCACTCTATTTGGCGATCGCGCCTTGCGGCGGGCGGCTAAGCGTCGATGCTTGGATTCGCAGGCGGTTGCACAACATCGACGCTGCATCGCTTGCAATGCGGCGGGTGGCAGATTGGATTCGCAAAGTACCGTTTTGGCGCGATTGCCAACAAACTCATACTCAACCGACGTCATCGGTTGGATTGTCGATACGCTTATTTCAAGTCCACCTTTGTTTCATCTACTTGTGGGGTGGGCTAGGTAAATTGCAGGGGGAAACCTGGTGGAATGGGGAAGCGGTTTGGTTGACGGCGGCGACTTTAGATTATCAATCGAACGACCTGACGTGGTTGATTCATTTTCCGTGGCTCTATCAAACGCTTTCGATCACGACTTGGGCATGGGAGATTTCATTCCCGATTTTGGTTTGGCAACCCCGTTTGCGTCGCTGGGTTTTAATGGTTGGATTGATGATGCATTTGGGAATCGGCATGTTTCTGGGCATGTGGACATTTGGGTTGGCGATGATTTTCATTTATCTCGCTTTTGTTTCAGCAGAAACTTATACGATGGCAGCGACCAAGGCGGCTTTGTTTTGGCGGCGATGGATCTCGGAACCGGGATTATCCAACGCGGCTTCGGACCATCAGCTTGACGGTCGCGAACTTATGATTGAAAGCAGAGGCAGATGAGATGAAACGACATTGGCCCGCCATGGGTTTTGGATTTGCGTTTACCCTTGTCATGATATTCATCAGCATGGCGTTTCGTCCCGACTGGAATCGGGCAAGTGTGCGGATGGAGATTGGCCAGCGTTTTTCTGCCAGCGGTGATTATGACCGAGCGATTGAAACCTTTGACACGGTTTTACAGGAGATTCCGCGGCATGCGATTGCGTTGCACTTGCGTGGTTTGGCGCACGATCGGCTTGGCGAAACAAAGCAAGCGATCGACGACTACAACCGTGCGATCGATTTAGATCCACGCTTTTTTGATGCGATCAATGATCGAGGGATTTTGTTGACCAAGGTTGGTCGATGGGAAGAAGGGATCGGCGATTTTCGTCGTTTGGTTGCGTTGGACCCCAACAGCACGTCGGCTCGTGTCAATTATGCATTTGCGTTGCAGAAAGCGGGCCGCTTGGACGATGCGGTTGCCTGTTTGGAAGTGATACCTGAAGACCAAAGGGATGAGACGGTTCATTACTTGATCGCATGCATCGCGATGGCTCAGGCCGACTGGTCACCGGCGGAGTTGGCATTCTCATCAGCCGTCGAGATCACTGCGGATGATATGAAAATCTGGCTCAATCGAGCGATAGTGCGCTGGCGATTGGGGCGATTTGCTGAAGCGATCGCGGATTTAGACCGCGCCGCGGCTTTGGACGATGAATGGATGTTGCCAGCGACAATTGCGGAGTTACGCAAGCGGATCGAAGAATCGCAAGGGCCCTCTGGTGCGATCGAGGCGACGGCCGACATCGGCAGGCCAAAGATTGAGATGGCCCGAGAGGGCAACAATTAGGTTGGCACGGGTTGGCCGACAGCAGGCGATTGAGCGGTGGCGACGTGCGGTTGGTCTAGCAGTGGTTGCAGAACCGGTTGGCCGCCGTTGCGATCGACTCGAATGGTTAGGTGTCGACGCCAATGAGTGTCGTCGACGGTAGGATAATCCAGACGGAAGTGAACGCCGCGTGATTCCTTTCTCGCTTGGGCGGCGCGGGTCATCATTT
>DNWZ01000841.1:8434-8617 GCA_003506095.1 Planctomycetaceae bacterium
ATCGTCCCATCAAGCTTTTCAGCGAAGCGCGAACGTCGGCAACGTCGAAATCGACTGACTTAGGTTGCTGGGCTTGTTCGATTGGCAATGCCCGCATCGAATCAGAAGATTCCGCAGCGGCTCGCGAAGCCGCTTCGCCGACATGGGCACCATAGACGAGGCCTTCGAGCAGACTGTTGCTGG
>DNWZ01000250.1 GCA_003506095.1 Planctomycetaceae bacterium
TTTCGTCGCAACCGCTCGCAATGTCCACGCACCGCGACGCACTAGAAATGTTAGCAAATGGTGAGCAAGTTTTTGACGGTCCATCGGTTCCCGTGGCTGCCAAAACCTCGCAGACCGATGTCATGTCCGCAGTGCTGGCGATCGTTACTGCAAAAGATGATTGGACGCTGGCCATACATCGCCTCCAGGCAATCGGCGTACAGCTTCGCCTGCTGCTCACCATCTATGGGACTGCGCTTCGTTCGCTTCGCCTCGACCACGGCCAGCGGCTTGCCATCATCGCCCCACAGGACGTAGTCGACAAAGCCTTGCCCCGCATCGTCGCCTTTCGCTCCGCGAAAGTTGCTCTGAAGATGAACACTACTTTCGCGGAGCGAAAGGCGACTATTCGGCATTCCGGTCACCGGGAACTCGCGGTCACGCTTTTGATTCAGCGGCCAAACGGCCTCTTTCAACAACAACTCGATGTAGTAATCACGAGTCTCGGCCTCGTTGTAATTGTGATCATCCGGTAACCTCGCAGCCGCTTGCTTGGCCTCGGCAACTTCTTCGCGCAACCGCTTGATTTCGGCGTCCAGGTTCTCCTTGTCGGCCAGAACGATCGACAGCTTTTCGTCCTTTTCAGCAAGTTGTCCTTCGAGTCGCTTAAGCTGGTCGAGCGTTTGCCTCGGGATCGTGGTCCTTGGCAGAGCGGCTTCATCGAACACCAACTCTGCATCCGGCTTTTGGCCCCGCGCGTACAGGCGAGCGAACCTGTAACAGAAGTGGAACAGTTCCTTGACCGCTTGCACCGAATCCGATTGTGGGATGTCGCGACCCGAGTGAACCGCACGATTGCCCAGCGTCACAATCACCTTGGCCTTGCTGAAAACCGCCTCACCCGCCGTGTGTTTGAACGTAGGTTCGTGGATCAGCGCCGAGATGTTATCCTGGTAAGGCAGCTTCAGCGCTCGATCGAACTTGTACGCCCAAGCCACCGCCAATTCCAAAGCCCGCCGAGCGTAGAAGCAAGACGTCCGTGGATCAGGGATCGCCGTCGCCTCGGCTTTCGTCGCCGATTCGTAAATGTCCCTCCACTCGTTCGCCAGGAACTGAA
This sequence comes from Planctomycetaceae bacterium, assembly GCA_003506095.1. Taxonomy (GTDB): domain Bacteria; phylum Planctomycetota; class Planctomycetia; order Pirellulales; family Pirellulaceae; genus UBA6163. The sequence continues at coordinate 1,097 of DNWZ01000250.1, forward strand.
AATGGGACATCTTTTGCCTTGGGTGCAAGTGCGGAAATTGACTGGTTGGCGGTTTAGATCTCAGGAAATGCGGTGAAATCGAGCGATGCATCCCCGCCCCAGATTCCGATCAAGTAGCATAGAATACATCAATAACGGTTGGAACTTGGCAATGGTGGCAAAAATCCCTGTAAATCCTGAACTACTTCGCTGGGCGGTTGACCGCTCCGGTCTGTCGTTCAGCGATTTCAAGGAACCTGTCCAAGCATGGATCAGCGGCGACGCTCAGCCCACCGTCCGCAAGCTAGAGGGTTTTGCTCGCAAAGCCATGGTCCCGTTTGGTTATCTATTCCTCGCAAGCCCGCCACAGGAATCGATTGGCGTTCCTGACTTTCGAACGTTTCGCGATGAAAAACGGCGAACCTTTAGCCCCAACCTACGCGACACGATCACCGACATTCAACGTCGCCAAGCATGGATGCGAGACTACCTGATCGACGCAGGCGACGAACCTTTACCGTTTGTGGGAACGCTCAACTCCGGTCAACCGACCAAGCAAGCCGCAGAGACCATTCGGCGGCAATTGCGTCTGTCCGCCGATTGGCAAACAAAGCAGAGCACTTGGGAGGCAGCATTGACGGAACTTCGCCTGGCCATGGAGGCAGTGGGCGTCTTTGTCTCCATGACCAATCAAGTCGGCCTGAATACGCGGCGACCGTTGAATCAAGAAGAGTTTCGTGGCTTCGTCTTAATCGACGAGTATGCACCCTGGGTTTTCGTCAATACCAACGATACCAAGTCGGCGCAGATGTTTACGCTGGCACACGAAATGGTTCATGTCTGGGTTGGCGAGCCCGGCTTGTTCAATCTGGAAAAGCTGGAAGTCCACTCCAGCAACGTCGAACAATTCTGCAATCGGGTTGCGGCGGAGTTTCTGGTTCCCGCGGACAGTTTCACAAAAGCCTGGGCAAGAACCGGCACCGTCGAAGAGCGATGCACTCAGATCGCAAGAACATTCAAGGTCAGCCCGCTGGTCGCGGGACGTCGCGCTTTGGAACTCGATATGATCAGTTCGCGGGCTTTCTTCCAATTCTATCAGGAGCAGATGGAGAATTGGCGCGTTCTTAAGGACCAGAAAAAAGGCAATTCGATTCCCGTTTTTTGGCAGCAGCAACGCTTACGGTTGGGTGATCGATTTGGATACGCAGTCGCTCAAGCTTATGCGGAGAGAAAGCTGTTGCCATCAGAGGCTCTCGACTTGACCGGATTCAAGCGTGATACCTTTGCAAAGTATGCGAACAACATGCTGCGACGCATGCGTGAGGCTAGCCAGTGACGAAGTACCTGATCGATACCAACAGCCTTATTGACGCCAAAGATTCTTTCTACGCATTCGATATCTGCCCAGGCTTCTGGAACGCTTTGATGCGCCATCATGCAAGCGGCGAGTTATTCTCGATTGATCGAGTGCGTGACGAGATAGTGGACGGGAACGATCGTCTGGTGAGTTGGGCAAGGAAAATGCCCAAAGGATTCTTTGTGGGGAGCAACACGACGGATATTGTCCAGCGGTTTTCGGAAATCATTCAATGGGTCCAAGCCAATTTCCAACGGCAGAGCGCCGTCAGTTCGTTTGCGGCAAAGGCTGATGGATGGTTGATCGCAACCGCAAAAGTCGAAGGATACACGATTGTCTGCGAAGAGCAATTCAATCCGTTATCGCAGAAACGGGTCCCCAATCCAAATGTTTGTGTGCAGTTTGGCGTACCGTACTGCAATGTGTTCGAGTTGCTGGGGAAATTGAAAGTAAAGTTTGGCTTGAAGAAACTGAAAGCATGATTTTGATGTAGTGAGCAGTGGGCCCTACGAGGCAATGGGACTCAAGCTTGCTCATTGCCCGATCTCTAGGTGTGGGTACGCCACTATCATAGTTCCCCTCGAAACGCTCGGTGTTGGAGGGAGGCAAAGAGTTGGTCGCTTTGCGAAATCGCATGTTTTTTGCACAGATCGATGTTTCGATACCGCTGCCATTCGCTCTTCGTAACCCGCCTGCAGTTTAGTTGGTGGTAACATACATTTTAGATTCTTCAGATCCTTGAGATAGATTGCTTGTTGCGCTGATGATCCCGCTGTTTTGAAGAGCGATTCCCGCGTACTTCCAAAACGAAAGTAAGTGCTCAGGAAATCCGGATTGATTACCGAGCGATTCAACTTTATCAAAATCACCGACCCCATCAAGCAAAAAGCGTTGTCAGTAGCCTTAACACACTGACGACCGATAGTATCTCCTCTACTCACCAGAAGTACGTCTCCCGATACAGGGTCGCACTTCCTACGAAATCGTTCACCGTCGTTCTGATCGAATTTTTTCGCGTTCGCAAAGTTGATTCCGGATTCGAACACATCACCAGCCATGATAATATCCATACCACGCTCGGAAAACTTTGGATTCAGGTGTTCGCCGTCCGTGATTTTGCTCGCAACATCTTCGAGCTTTTGAGTCTGCCATCCCTTTGGATTACTAACCGGATCGCCGAACATGTCGAGGAAGATAGATTGGGCGAGTTCGTCGAAGGGGGCGAGGGCGGCGCGACGCTTGACCCGCAACGCCTCCGCCCGATCCAATATCTCCGCGATCCACTTCCTTGTAGCGGTTGATCGATAGGCCATATCCTTGCTCGACGATATCCGACTTGGGCACGCAATGTCTCGGCGCGGCGCGAATGACTTTGCGTCCCAGTCTGCCAAAACCAGACAGCCGTTTGGCAAACAGGATCGCTCCCAGGTGGGTAATGTCGTATCGTCCGTCGGGTTGAGCGACAATGATCTGTTCATCACACAACCGAGCAAGAATACCTGTTGGATCGGTCGGCAACGCAGTGCCAAGCTTGTCAAAGCAGACCGTAAAATCCAGCAGTTGCAGAACACGAGAGCCATCGCCATCTTGCGGGGCGAGGCCTGCCTCAAATTTGGTTGTGTCGAAAGCGGCCCAAAGCTTTCTAGCATGCTCTGGGTAATCTTTCAGCTTCCTTTGCGAGCATCCATTGGACTAAATCGTGTTCCAACTACATCCAACGTAACGTCTTGATGCAAAGGTTGTTGGCGCCATTGCATAAAACCGGGACTCCTCCAAAGACAAAATAATGGATAGTACCGTTGAGCCCCATCCCCACAGAGTTATTGGCACACGCTTTTACCACCTAACTTCCAACCCCGCAGCGCCAGTGTGGAGTGACTGTGTGCTGTTGACTTGACCCTGATAAGCAAATATCGCGGTTGCATAGTTAAACATTGCCCATTGCAGGTTGCCACCGATGACAGCCCAGTCACGTCCAAGGTCGACGCCTTGTACCTCAAAGCTTCTGGTTTCGTCAATAAATCTTGCTTCGAATCGCTCGTTCGTATCCAGATACTCGTGCATCCACCCCAATCGCAATTTTGTTGTCGCCAATCCTAATCCGGTCGGACCAGAACTTTGGATCGACAGGCCAAGAACACTGCGGAGCGAATCTGTAGAAAGTGATTGGCCAACCAGATTTACCGAGTCGGCGCCGGTTTCTCGGATACTGCCCTGGTCAACCGTGACATACTGAATCGACGAGTGGGGCACCCATGTTATCGATCCTGTCGGAAGCATCAGCCCGCTTTCGAAATAACCGAAGGCCTGCTGGCCGTCAAAACTGCTGCTTGCGGTTCGATCAATCAGGCCACCGGCAAGTGAGATCTCGCGGTTGACGTCGTACTGCTGATAGCCGGCCCCACCGATCCCAAGTCCATAGGCATAATCGCCGGTGTATTGGACGTTTCCACCTAACTGGTAACTGTCGACCTCGGCCTGTTGCGCAAGCCCACTCGTTTTGACGCGAGACCACGAAAGATTGGTAAACACACCGAGTTCTAAACCACTTTCGAATCCGCGTTGCAGAGCAATCTCCGTCCCGCCCAAGCTATAGGTGTATCCCTTCGTACCGCAGTCGTCCTGATCTGTGTCCCCACCTATTCCGTATCCTCGAATCCATGCACGTGACCCTTCTTTAGATTGACGATGAAGGGTATCGAGCACCAATTGGTCACGCAACATTGCTATGCTGAAGCTCGTGTGTTGCAATTGGCTACTGACGAGTGTTGGGTAAATCTGACCGCCGAGTTGATCTAGCCCCATCTGAACCTGCGAGGTATTGGATTTCCGCAAAGCGTCGATGACTTCGTTTAAATCACCGATCGCGGTTGGCTTGAAGAAATCAAGGTATGCGCCAACGCTCGCTTGATTGCAACTGGTCGCAATTTGTTCGAACGATGCATTCACGTCATTCAAACGAAAACTAACGCTATTCACGTTGTAAAACATTGATAAGGAAAAGAAAGGCAAGTCGTCGATGACATTGTCAAAGGTTCCAGTTATCGTTCCTGTTGCGTTTAAGAATGTGTAGGTTGCACCATCGACATAGTTAGCGGGTATGGTTTTAACTTCGAGCGTAGCACCGCTGATGGTGACGTCCCCGTTCACCGTATAGAGGTCATTATTGACTCCAGGCACAGTTCCTCCGGCATTGATATCGACTTGCATGGTTCCGCCATTGATAGTCAAGTTATCGCCGAAACTGAGCGTTGCAATTTCGGTCATGCCCGTCCCGGCATTGATGGTTCCCCCAATAGTTGTTACGCCGTTAATGGTACCTGAGCCACTCAGCCTGCCACCCGTTTGAACCGTCGTGTCGCCGGCGACCTCTCCATTGATTATGAAAATCTTTGTATCACCTACAACAATGTCACCGGTGAGCGTACCACCGTCATCAATCGTGACGTTGCCACCGAGCGTCCCACTGGCATCAAGAGTTA
>DNWZ01000022.1 GCA_003506095.1 Planctomycetaceae bacterium
CCGGTGCGCTCGTCGTGGGCGACTCAATGCGGGCCAGCTTGCGAGGTTTGACCATTGACCGGCTGGGGCGGATCGACCAAGTGATCATTCCCGGCGGTTTTTTCGATGCCGAGAAGTTTCCGCAGGCGACGGCTGATCGCGAGCTGTATCCGGTGATCCTGTTCGACCAAGCGGTTGTCGAAGTCGGCGCGGGCGACCAGATCCGCCGGGCCGGAGCGGTCCAGGTGTTGGGCGTCGAGCCACGATTCTGGTCACTCGACCCGGATACCAAGCTCGAAATCTCGATCGCCGATGACGAAATCGTGCTCAATCAAGCGATCGCAGACGACTTGCAGGTGGCGGTCGGCGATGTGGTCACCGTCCGCCTGCCGTCGGAGCAGGCTGTGCCGGCGGACAGCCCGCTGGGGCGTCGCGATGCACAAACCGAAGGCATTCCCCGATTGCGTGTCGTCCAGGTGATCGAAAATCGCGGGCTAGGCCGATTCACGCTTCAGCCGAACCAGGCCGAACCGATGACCGTTTGGCTCAGCCGCGAAACGATCGCCGACGTGCTGCAACGGGAAGGTCGCGCCAACGCATTGCTGGTCAGTCGCAGCGATGATTCATCCGAAGCTGACGGCGCCGATGACCAATGGGTGGATAATCTTGGCTTGAACCTCGATGATTTCGGATTGAAGCTAGAGCGGTTCCAGCAAGTCTTTCCGCCGACCGGCGACGAATCGAAAACGATCTTCGATTACTACAGTTTATCAAGCGATCGGTTGTTGTTGTCCGACGCAATCGTCGATGCGATTGGTGAACGTTTTGAATCAGCAACCACATTGCCGATGATGACTTATTTGGCCAACGCGATTGAGACAATCGATGCGGACGGAAAAGTCATCGCGTCGGTTCCTTATAGTACGATCACCGCGATCGATTCCAGCGAATCTATCCCGCTGGATTATAATAGTGACACTTTGCCAAAGGATTCGCCCGATGTTAAATCATTGACACCGATTGTGCTGAATCAATGGGCGGTCGATGCGCTGTCGGTCAAGGTCGGTGACAAGCTGAAAGTCTTATACTACGAACCCGAAGTGGTCGATGGCAAAGAAGTCGAGCGACACTTTGATGCGGTGTTGACGGGCGTGGTGCCGATCACAGAACCGTCGAGCCCGTATCGACGCAACCGCGATGCGATCTTTGATAAACCGCCGACGGTCTACAATGATCCCCACTTCACGCCGAATGTTCCTGGAGTAACCGACCAAGAATCGATTTCCGATTGGGATCTGCCGTTCGCGCTCGACCGCGAGATCAGCGCGGAGGACGATAAGTATTGGAATAATTATCGCTTAACCCCTAAAGCATTTTTGCCGTTGGCCGCTGGCCAGCGATACTTCGGTAGTCGATTCGGCGACACCACATCGCTGAGAATCGATGCGGCGCAAGTGAGCGATCCGGCGGAGCTGGAATCGCAGATCGTCGCTGCACTGATGCCTCAGCGGCAATCGCTCGGCTGGGGCGTGATCCCGATTCGCAGCCAACAACTGGCTGCGTCGCGAGGTACCACCCCGTTTGACGCGCTGTTTCTTTCGCTCAGCTTCTTTGTGATTCTCGCTGCCCTGATGTTGATCGCCCTGCTGTTCCGGCTCGGTCTGATGCAGCGTGCCAAAGAGTACGGCGTGTTGTTGGCCACCGGGTTTCCGGGCCAAGCCGTATCAAGACTGGCGATCACCGAAGGAGCGTGGGTCGCTGGGCCGGGGATCGTGATCGGTGTATCAGGTGGAATGTTGTATGCGGCAGCGGTCTTAGCGGGATTAAGATCTTGGTGGGTTGGGGCTGTGACGGTGCCGTTTCTGGAGTTTCATTACACTTGGAAAAGTCTGATTATCGGTGGCCTGGCCGGCGCTGTCGTTTCTTATTTGACCTTGTTCATGACCGCTCGCCGATTGCGATCTGCACAAGCACGGGTGTTATTGGCCGGAAGGGTTTCGGAGTCTGAATCGAGCCAGTCCGGCGGATCGGCAAGTGGCGGCAGATCATGGGTCCGCAGTCGTTGGTTGCCAGCGGTCTTGTTCCTAAGTGCGATCGCAATCGCAGTGATCGGATTTGGGCAAAGCGGCCCGGCGCAGGCGGGAGCCTTTGTCGGTGGCGGCATGGTGCTATTGATCGCTACGTTAGTCGCGATTCATTCGCGGTTGTCGCGATCTGGTAACGGGGCAACTGATGACAGGGCGACCAATGGCGGTGCAAGGCCTGCGATCAAGCGTTACTCGTTGCCGTTTTTGGCGTGGACCAATGTCGGACGCAATCCGCTTCGCAGCACCCTTTCGATCGGATTGATGGCGTGCGCATCGTTCTTGATCGTTTCGATCAGCGCGTTCCAATTGTCGCCGTCTGAATCGGGGGTCGGCGGATTTGATCTGATCGGACAGACCGCAACGCCGCTGTATCGCAGTTTGAATGATCCGCTGGTGCGCGCAGACATTCTTGGAACTGACGCTGACAAGTTGACCGATGCCGAGATTGTTGCGATGAGGTTAAGGCCGGGGCAAGATGCCAGTTGCAATAACCTGTATCAAGCCTCGCAACCGCAAGTGCTTGGCATGCCGCCGATGATCTCTGCGGCGACCGCTGATACGCCGTTCCAGTGGGCCGCTGCGGTATCGCGGCCTGAAGATATTGACCAAGCCACCGCGTGGTCGCCATGGGATGCGCTCGCAAAATCGGCCAGCGGAACGGCGGAAGATCCCGTTCCATTAGTGTTGGACCAGAACACCGCGATGTGGAGTTTGCAAATGCGCGGCGGTGTCGGCGAAGTGCGTTCGTTTTCTTGGCGAGAGGGTGAAACGATTTACTTTCGTGTCGTCGGGTTATTATCCAATTCGGTATTGCAAGGCAGTTTGATCATAGGCGAGCGAAACTTTGAAAAGTTGTTTTCCAATATCAGTGGCCAGCGAATGTTTTTGGTTCGGACCGAGTCGCCGGACGTTGCAAGATCGATCCTTGAAAATCGTTTAGGCGATATCGGTATGGCGGTGACGCCTAGTCGTACGGTGCTGGCGCGATTGATGGCGGTTCAAAATACCTATTTGCGAACCTTCCAAAGCCTCGGTGCGCTCGGATTGTTGCTCGGCACGATCGGGCTGGCGATTGCGCAGCTTCGCAACGCATTAGAACGTCAAGGCGAACTGGCACTGATGCGAGCAATCGGATTCGCTCGCGGCCGGTTAGCTTCGGCGGTGATGTTGGAGACGGTTTTCGTGTTGGCCGCGGGGATCGGCAGCGGCGTATTCTGTGCCGCGGTCGCCGTCACACCTTATCTAGTAACCGGCCAGTCGATACCGCCGATTACCGGGCCGCTATTATCCGTCTTATTCATCGCTGGCTTTGGACTAGCCGCTGGAAGTTTAGCGGTCGCAAAAGTGATTCGCATGCCACTGGTCGCGTCGCTAAGAAAGTAGTGGGCGATTGTCGCTGATCGCTCCGTCGATC
>DNWZ01000249.1 GCA_003506095.1 Planctomycetaceae bacterium
GATGCAAAGTAACGGAGAGCGGCAAAGCGACGGGGCAGTTGATGTAATGGGCGTTGTGCGGACGGCCGGCACGATCTGCGTTTTGACAGTAGCGAAAGGGTGGGTGAATACGTGCTGGACGCGGTACCGCGATGCCTTGCCGTATTCCATATTGCCGCGACGCCAATTCGCCGTCCCATCGACCAATACTTGAATGATCTCAGCGAGCAATAGCGGTTGGTACCAGAGCGTGTAACGATCCGTCCGAGTTTGGTGGCGCACCATCGCCGGTGAGAGTAAAGCCAACGCTAGGTTTATGGGTTGCCCGATTCGACCAGGTTGAGCGGACGCAATACTTGCGCCACGGTGCGATTGCCGCTGACCAAAATTGTAGCGACAAAAGAGAATGCCGATTGGTGAGTGGCCTGAGGCCGTTTGACTGCGGATGGGAAGTAGTCAACGAGTGGTTATACCAGCGAGGTATGCGAATCATGACGGACTCCTTGCTTGGAGTTGCGCCCACGAAAAACCGTGATTCGAATGCAGGGAGGATGTTTTGCGAATACGAACCGGTTCGCTGGCCCCGCGTGGAATGGAATGCCGACCTAAGCGGCTAGTGGAGTAGCGATAGCGTTGCACTTCTTAGCGTCGACAACTGGTTGTGGCGATTACCGGCTTAGGTGGGTAATGGAAGCGAAGGAGATTGTTTGCCGCCGACAGCGTTTTCGGCAAATTATGCCGAGGACGCGTCCCCGGCAAGTACGGCAGTTTGACTGAGGTGATGTTTCAAGGTTGGGTGTGGCCAGAACGGGGGTTGGCTGCAATGCCTACCCGTTGGTCAATAGGGTGTGGAGTGGTTCCTGCGGAAATGGTTTGCTTGGTTGACAAATAGCAGGTACTGCGTTGTTGTTCATGCTATTTCGTGCGAAGTGCCGCGAGGCATCCGCGTGACAGGCAACTTCGGGCCGATCTAGGCTATGTGATAGCACAAGTCGCCGTCATCAGAATCAGTGCTTCATCGATTGCTACCATCGTTTTGGTAAGGTGGTTTGATGGGAAGTAGTGCGATTTGTAACTAGGCCAAGACGGTTAGCCATTAGCTGCCACTTGCGAACAGCTTTGAGCAGTTGCCAGCCGATCAGATTAAAAACTAGGCTAGGTGTGAAAGCGGGACTGCAACGTACTGGCCATTGCCGATAACCGCAATGGTTGATTTGGGTTGGGCCATCGAAGCGGACCTTTAGCTGAACGGTTTCGAGTTGCTCAAGAATCGTCAGCGGTTTGTTCCATTGCGGGGTGAATGTAGCGACTTGTCAATTTTCTTCGGTAATGAGTCCGTGCGGGATTCGGGTTTCGAAACCGCGGGATGCGAGGCACCAAAATGTTCTGGCAGTCGATATGGCGCGAATGTATGAGGTCTATGGCCAGTTTGCTTGATTCATTCGACCATCGGGCGTAAGAAAGCACTGCCATTCAAACGAGAGCCTAGGAGACGCTTGCAGCGAGCAGGCAAACGTTAGGGCGAACGGACCGGCAAAGTTGTGCGTCAAAGAGTGTAGTAAAGGAGTTGTGCCGCGCGAGGCTGGCGATTTGGTTTAATCATTGCATCAGAAGCACACGCATTATCGCCAAAAAGTAGCCGAGTTGATCAGTAGTGAGCCAGGGGTTTGCGAACGAGGTCATCTCGGTTGTCGAGAATTGGGTGCTGCGATCGACCATGGGCGATGAGTTGTTGGGTTCGGTAGTGGGGGACTAGTCAACCGAATGATCTGTGTAGGTGGAATAAGTGCTATCCTTGCAAGAGGAGGTGGTGACAGTCCGGCGTGTCGCTAGTAAACGAACTATCGTGACTACTATTGAACAAGGCGGACGCGTAAAGGCCAGGTCGAGCACTTGCGCTTTGGTCTTCCAGGGTGCGTATCGCTGATTTCGCGATTTCGCGATTTCAGATCGAACGAGGTGACTGCAGGGTGATAGCGTGGGTCTATGGGGCTCGTCGCTACTGTTTTCGTAGTAGATGGGCTAGTCGCCAGGGGTGCGTGAGGCGAAGGGCTTCACTGGCCTTCATTTTGGGGCGCAGGCGAGCCGGAAGGGGGCTAGTGCGTGGTTTTGGTCGCCTAGGCGGTAGCGTGTGCCAAAACGCAAAATCGGAGGCCTGGCTGTTGGTTCGCCATTGTCGCAGTTGCAAAGTTTAGTGGCCAAAGTGAAGTGGTCGAGTGGAGTGAGTGATTCCTGGTCGCAAGCGAGGCTGTAGATGCTGTAAACCTCTGCCGAGACTGTCAGTTCGGTTGAAGCTGGCTGTAAAGAAAATTGCGCACAATTGTTTCACCTCATATCTGGATCCGTGCCAGTGATCGGCTTGAGGTTTAAGCCGCTAAAACGCCAGCTATTGTTGTGTGCGCCCCCAACAATAGCTTTACCTATATAAGGGTGTTAGGTTGATGTTATTACCTCACGGGTATAAGTATATGTGTCGGTGCTTTCACGGTTCGGCATATTTGCAGCTACCGAGGACGCGTCCTCGGTCAAATGTCGTCAGTGGTTCCGCACGTCGAGCTAGGGCACGAGCTTGAGTACTCGCCATGGTCGTGCAGCATGGACGTCGTGCAACTTGGCGACGTAGTTTTGTTCGAGTCTTTGCGGATCGTAGGAGTCCGGTAGTCGCCTTGCTTTGACTCCTTCACGTCCGAGGAACTGGCGTAGCTGTTTCGGTTCCAGCTTCAGTGTTTTGGTGACCAGGTTGTAGTGCTCGACAGCGTGGTTGGGTTCCCAGTGTTGCTTGAGGAACCGGGAGACGTAGAGCATGTGGTTGAACGCGAGCTGAGTTCCCACCGAGAGGTTGTCGTCCTTGTAGTCGGCGTACTCTGTCTCGAGCGGGTCGAGGAATCGGCTGATCTCGAACTCTTTGTTTCGGAACCCATATTCTTCGAGCTCTTTGGCTTCGGGCGATTTCGATTTGCCATGTTGGTATTCGCGGCGGACGATGATCTCACCTTTCTCTGCTTTGTGGCATAGGCCTGCGAACGTGCGTGCTCGTTCCCAAAGTCCGGTGATGCAGCGGGTGACTGACCGTTGCGGTGCACGATCGATGGTGACGACCGTAAGGTGGAGGTGGATTTGCGGGTTCGCGTTGTAGTGTTTGAGTCCGGCACCGCGTGGTACGACATGTATTGCGTTGACGGTTGGGCCGAAGAGATCTTTTTTGACGTTGAGGCTCATCCGCGTTTTCATCCGCCGTCCGGAGAGAGTGTCGTGTAGGCTTGACAGTTCTTCGCGGAAGTTTTTGATGAGCTGGTAGGACAGGTGGAAGTTCTTGGCCGGGCTTAGTTGCCACCGCGTCAAGTTGGGCACGATCAGGTACTGATTCATTCGCAGCCGTCGGTGGTTGACTCGCCCGGAGAACCGTTGGCAGGCGGCAAGGATTTCCTGCGTCCGCTTTAGGCCCTGCATTTTGGAGCAGTGCATGCAGAGGAGAGGCTGGCGGCAGTACTGTGTAGATCGGAAGGGTGTACCGAGGCGGTAGGTCGCCATCATGCAGTGGCACACTTTTAAGGTATCCGCGAGTTCGAACTGCTTCCTACGTTCCAGCTCCTCCCATACCGGTGAGTTAAGCAGCATTACGTTGCCGAGCACTCGTTCGAGTTCGGGGTGTACGTACTCGCCGCTGTTGTCGTAGAACCACTTGGTAATTTCTTTGTACCTGATTTTGTTTTGATAGCGATCTGGTGAGTCGTGGTTACTTTTTGGGCTTGAATCGGTGGTCGTCATTGCGTTTCCTCGTTTTGTTGGGTTTCGCTCCATTCAATCAATAATTGACAATGTGGAGCGTTGGTGTTTTTGCGGGCGGTCTATTGGCCGTGCGCCACGCCGCAAGACAGGCTAGGCTGTCTTCACGGTTGCAATGGCTGCCCAACGAATAGAAGCCCACCAGCCCTTGTTCACCAACACGAGTTTTTTTGCAACGCACCTCGATTCTGCGTGTGCTGTGGTAGTGGCAACGGAAATGAGACGCGGGCTCGGGCAGGCAATGGCGTCAAGCAACTGCTGCGATTTGGTCGATCGAACAGTCGCGGCGTGCTTCACAGCAATGACTAGGCAGTGGAAAGGTGGCTTCCTCTGGTCCCGGTAGGCGGTGAATGGATTCCGTTATTTCGTCCGTATCGGCTAGCGGTCAGGAAGAACTGTGAGGGGCATAATGAGATTGCGAGATTGCGGAAGAAGATCGCAGGGTGTTGGAAAGCATATAAACAGCTCGGCCGCAAGAGACGTTTCAACGAAGTCTGGTCGTTTCGATTTAGTTTTCCTTAGGCAGTACGGAGCGGCGTTGCCCTATACTTCTGTCGCATAGCTGGGCCCGTGTCGTTTAGCAATGTGAGTTTTCGAATCGTTCGAGCGGTTTTCGGTTTTGTGTCTCACGGCGGGCGATTGGCTTGTCGCGTATGTTCGGGTGGGGTTTGGAAATGGCGGTTTCGCATAACGCATTGCGAGCAATCGATCAACACGAGTTTTTTTTAGTTTTTCTGTCTGGTGGAGGTGGTCTGTGAATCGCGGTTACTGGAGAGGGTTGCATGGATGTTGAGTCGCAAGGGTCGCGTAACGTAAGAGACCATCATGAGCTGGCGGTATTTGTCGATCGCGGTGGTGCGATTGGCATTTCTATCCGGGGTTGGTCGCATCGTTGAGAAGGCAGTCAGAAAGGGGGCCACTTGAGTTCGTTTCAGGATTGTATAAATCCCTTTTCTGCGTAGGTGTATTTAGCCTCTTGTTCGTCAGCTCTGTTTCTTGTTCAGCGCGATGCTGGCCCGCGAACCCCGGCGAACGGTTGTAGTTTGCAATCGCGGTGAAGCCGATTGCAGACCTGGGTTTGATCGCTCGCTGTCACTGGTTGGCGAAGACGGCTGAATGATTGCGGACGGTCACCAGCGAGGCGGACGTTGTGATGTACTCTTGGGTCGCTCGCTACAGCGTGCTGGCTTGTGACGGCACGACTGAGTCTACCGATTGATTCTTCAGTCGCGCTTGTGGTTGCGGGATGAAGTTGTTACGAACTGGTCGAAGGCTACGGCATTGGCTAGCCAGCGACATTGCCGCGTTGGCAGAACTCGATTCAAGTCAAGTGTGCAGCGTGCAGCGTGCAGCGTGCAAGCCGAGCGATTGTTCGGGCAAGCTGCGAAGTGTTGCCAAGGTTTAGCAGCAAGAAGCCATTAACCGCCATTGCTGATGACAGTCGCTACGGTTGTGAGAAGGTTCGAACTTGAGTGATCGCCATCTTGGGCGACCGAGTGCTGGGAACGGTAATCGGAAAACGGCTGAGAGCATCGTGCCGGGGACGCGTCCCCGGCGTGTCGTTCGGGAGTCTGCCTATTCAGTTTCGTGATGTCGCGGCGATGAACCTGGACAGCGCTTGTCGGCTAGTGAGCTTCTTGCCACCGATTTTGACTGTTTCGAGCTTCACACCGCCAACACCGCGTTGAGCCCATCGCCAGACGGTCGAAACATCAACGCGCCCTGGAAGTTCGTCAGGGACTTCATTGAGTCGGATGACATCTTCGGCGAGTAGGTGCAGCGGGTTGGTTTCGGTTTGGGAGGGGCGACTTTCTTTTGCGACCATCTTTTGTTCTCCGGGCTTTGAGTGTTGCACGATGCCGGTAGAAAAGCTCAAGCATCGTTGCGTGTCAAAGCACGTTTTCACATAAGATTGCAGTTGTTCCAAAAACATGACAAACATCGGGCAAGGTGTCTTATCTTTTCAAGCCGGAAATCGAGGAAACAACTATTGGTTTGCAGTCTGGTGACCAGCCAATCCGGCAAGTGCGTTTGCCGCCTGGATCGACTTCGCTTCGGTTTGCTGCGCGTAGTGTTCCGTCATCGTCACATGCGAGTGGCCCAGTAGTGCCTGTGCCGACTCGACACCCAACGCATCACGGACGGCAGTGGCAGCGGTGTACCGAAGTTGGTAGGGCGTCCATTGAGCAACCTTTGCTTTCTTGCACGCCCTCTCGATCGCCTGGCGATAGGAGTCCTTTGTGTAACGGTCGCCGGGTTGTCTCTTCGGTGACTCCTTCAATTTGTCTCCCGGTTTGGTACCGCAGCTCAGTGGCGTCCGTCGAGCCGCCCGCATGGTTTTACGGCGATGTTCGGTGGCTTCTTTAGGGGAGAAGCAATAAGCATTGGGGTCGCGGAGCATGAACGGTTCGAGAGCAACGCGTGCGTCTCCGACGATCGGTACCGATTTCGACTTGCCATGATGAGCGGTCTTGTGGTGTTCGGGGCGGTACATCCAGATGCCGTCTTCGCGCACGGCAATGTCGCACGGGCGAATGGACGCAACTTCCGACGGTCGCATCCCCGTTGCGGCTTGGATGCGGACCATGGCTTTGATGATCGGAGACATGTAGACAGCGGCGGCAGCAACCAGAGCCAGATCGACTGGTTGGCGGCGGACCGACTCGGGTGCCGTGGTTTGCCCACGTTTCAGCGGTTCGAGTGTTTGTAGTCGGGTCAAGACGTGAACGTCGATTAATTCGCGGCTGATGGCGTGTTTAAAGATCGAGCATATGGCTCGGGTCTGTGAGTTAGCGTACCGGCGATTGTTGCCGGACGCCACGAAGAGTTCACGCAGGGCGAGCAGTCGGCGTG